>JBDSTQ010000061.1:0-7530 GCA_039928195.1 Sphingomicrobium sp. | reverse complement strand
CTCGCGATCCGCTCGGGGCGGATGGCGATTTCACCACCGCGCCCGAGATCAGCCAGATGTTCGGCGAGCTGATCGGCGCCGCGCTGGCGGACAGCTGGACGCGCGCCGGGTCGCCCGACGACGCGATGTTCGCCGAGCTTGGTCCCGGGCGCGGAACGCTTGCCGCCGACGCCTTGCGCGTCCTCCGCGCGGCGGGCTTTGCGGGCGAAGTGCAGCTGGTCGAGACCAGCCCGGCATTGCGCGCGCGTCAGCGCGACATGGTGCCCGACGCGCAGTGGCACGACGCGATCGAGCAGCTGCCGCAGCGGCCGCTGCTGCTCGCCGCCAACGAATTCCTCGATGCTCTGCCGATCCGTCAGCATGTCGGCGGAGTCGAGCGCGGTGTGACGATTGCCGCGGGCGAGTTGGCGTTCGACCGCGACGGGGAGATTGTCGAAACCTCGCCCGCGCGCGCGTCGGCAGCGCGGGCGATCGCGGCGCATTTGGCCGCGCATGGCGGGACCGCGCTGATCGTTGATTACGGACACGCGAAGAGCGCCGCCGGCGACACGCTCCAGGCGGTGCGCGGCCATCGCTTCGCGCCGCTGCTCGACCGTCCGGGCGAGCAGGATCTGACTGCGCATGTCGATTTTGAAGCGGTTGCGGCGGCGGCGCGCGAGGGCGGCGCGGAGGTCAGCCCGCTCGTCACCCACAGCGAGTGGCTCAACCGGCTCGGCATCGGCGCCCGCGCGGCATTGCTCGCGAGCCGCAACCCCCAGCGCGCTGATGAGCTTGCTGCCGCCGTCCAGCGGCTTACCGGACGCGACCAGATGGGCAGCTTGTTCAAGGTACTGGCGATTCATTCGCCCGACTGGCCCGAGCCGGCGGGATTCGCATGAGCGCCGCGACGCGCGCTGCGCGCGAAACCGATTTGCCCACGATCGACCGGCTGTTCCGCTCCGGCTTCGTCGAGACGTTTGGTCACCTTTACTCGGCCGAGGACCTTGACCTGTTCCTTGGCCAGTTCACGCCCGAGGCGTGGCGGGCCGAATTCGCCGGGCCGGGTTATGCTTTCCGCATCGGCGAACAGGACGGAGAGCCAATGGGTTTCGCCAAGCTCGGGCCGGTCAAGCTTCCGGTCGAGCTGCTCGGCGGAGCGGTGGAACTCTACCAGCTTTACGTGCTCGGCCCAGCCCACGGCAGCGGGCTCGGCGCGCAACTGATGGACTGGGTGATCGCGACCGCAAGAAAGCGGAGTGCTGGTGAGGTGTTCCTCTCGGTCTTTACCGAGAACTATCGCGCGCAAGCCTTTTACCGCCGCTACGGTTTGGAGATCATCGGACCCTATCGCTTCATGGTCGGCAATCAGGCCGACGAAGATGTCATCATGCGGCTCGCGCTGTGAGCGTCGAGGTGATCCGCGCGGCGTCGCTGAGCGCGGTCCCGCACGGTTTCCTTGGCCGGCGCGGCGGGGTTTCGACGGGGATTCTCGCGGGACTCAACGTTGGCACCGGCAGCAGCGACGACCGCGAGGCGATCGCCGAGAACCGCCGCCGCGCCATGGCCGCGGTGTCGCCAGGGGCCGAACTGGCGACCGTCCATCAAGTCCATTCTGCCGAAGCGGTCATTGTCGAACGGCTATGGCCGATCACCGAACGTCCGCGCGCCGATGCGATGGCCACCGACCGTCCCGGGATGCTGCTCGGAATTCTCACCGCCGATTGCGCGCCGGTGCTGCTGGCCGACCCGCAAGCCGGAGTGATTGGCGCGGCGCATGCCGGCTGGCGCGGTGCGCTCGGCGGGGTCACCGACGCCGCAATCGCCGCGATGGAGAGCCTCGGCGCGCGGCGCGAGCGGATCGCGGCGGCGGTCGGGCCGTGCGTCGCGCAAGCCTCTTATGAAGTCGACGATGCCTTCCGCACGCGCTTCCTCGACGCCGACGCGGCCAATCGTCGCTATTTCGCCGCCTGCCCTCATTTCGACCTCGAAGCTTATGTCGTCGACCGCTTGCGCACAGCGGGGATCGGGCGAGTCGAGGCGCTGCAGCTCGACACTTACGCCGACCCCGACCGCTTCTTCAGTTATCGTCGCGCAACGCATGGCGGCGAACCCGACTATGGCCGGCAGATAAGCCTCATCGGCCTGCCCTAGCCCGCGTCGGCGCTTTGCGGCTAAAGCCCGCGCGACAGGAGATTATGTTTTGCCGACCCACGACGACACCAAGCCCTCGCCCCCACGCAAGCCCAAGGCGTCCCCGACGAGCATCGGCAATCACCGGATGAAACCGGCGACGCTGATGATGGGCCACGGCTTCGATCCAGTGCTCAGCGAAGGCTCGTTGAAGCCGCCGATCTTCCTCACTTCGACCTTCGTGTTCGAAAAAGCCGCCGACGGGAAACGCTTCTTCGAAGGCATCACCGGACGCCGCTCGGGCGGCGGCGACGGGCTGGTCTATTCGCGCTTCAACAATCCCAATCAGGAGATTCTCGAGGACCGGCTGGCGATTTGGGAAGATGCCGAGGAAGCGCTCGCCTTTTCGAGCGGGATGACCGCGATCACGACGCTGATGCTGACCTTCGTGCGGCCCGGCGACGTCGTCGTCCACTCGGGCCCACTCTATGCCGCGACCGAGACGATCATCAACAAAATCCTCGGCCAGTTCGGGGTCAAATATGTCGACTTCCCCGCGGGTGCGACGCGCGAGGAAATCGATGCGGTGATGACGCAGGCGAAGGGCATGGGCCGGGTCTCTTTGATCTATCTCGAAAGCCCGGCCAACCCGACCAATGCGCTGGTCGATGTCGAGGCGGTCCACGCCGCGCGCGCCGCTGCCTTTGATGGCGAGGAACTGCCGCCGATCGCGATCGACAATACGTTCCTGGGGCCGTTGTGGGCGCGCCCGCTCGATCAGGGCGCGGACATTTCGGTCTACAGCCTGACAAAATATGCCGGCGGCCATTCGGATCTCGTCGCGGGCGGACTGACGGGCAGTAAAGCGCTGCTCGACAAGGTCCGCGCGATCCGCAACACGATGGGCGGAATCTGCGATCCCAACACCGCGTGGATGCTGCTCCGCAGTCTCGAAACGCTCGAACTGCGGATGACCCGCGCGGGCGAAAATGCGGAGAAAGTGTGTGCCTTCCTGCACGATCATCCCAAGGTCGAGACCGTCGGCTACCTCGGCTTTCTTGAGCCCGGTTCGCGCCAGGCGGACATTTACCAGCGCCACTGCCTGGGCGCGGGATCGACCTTCTCGTTATATCTGAAAGGCGGCGAGCGCGAGGCTTTCGCCTTCCTCGACGCGCTCAAAATCGCCAAGCTCGCGGTCAGCCTCGGCGGC
The DNA here is from genome assembly GCA_039928195.1 of Sphingomicrobium sp. GTDB lineage: Bacteria > Pseudomonadota > Alphaproteobacteria > Sphingomonadales > Sphingomonadaceae > Sphingomicrobium. The sequence continues at coordinate 4,211 of JBDSTQ010000061.1, read as the reverse complement.
ACCGAGACGCTCGCCAGCGCGCCCGCCGCGATGACCCATCTGTCGGTCCCCGACGAGCGCAAAGCGGCGCTTGGGATCACCGACAATCTCGTGCGCATCTCGATCGGGGTCGAGGACCCCGACGATCTGATCGCCGATTTCGCCAATGCCTTGAACGCGGTTTGACGCGCCGCCCAGGCAGTTGGCATTAATGGTGAACGGGCGCTTTTCCACGATGGCACGAGCTGGATTTAACCGCAAAAGGGGAGAAACCTTCGCCACTTAGGGAATCGGCAAGTCGCCGTTCCCCGGGGGGGTCGCAATGGTCAGCACGCTCAAGGCACGACCGAATCATTATGACGCGCTCGGGCTTAGTCCGGCGGCGAGCGACGATGAGGTCTCCCGCGCATTCACGCGGCAGATGGGGCTGTTCCGGCCGATGGCGGAATCGGCGCAAATCGGCATCGCTTTCGAGACGCTGCGCAATCCCGTCAAGCGCCGCGCCTATGATGCCGCGCTTGGCCTGCGGCCCAACCCGCCGCGGCGAATTGCGCCGACCGCGGTCGCATTCAAAATCTCCGCGCGCTTCAACGATCTGCCGCCGCGACCGGTGCATCAGCCGCTGGCCGACGACATTCCGCGCGCTCCGCCGATGCCATCGGAGCAAGCGGCGCGGGCGAATGAACCCGCCGAAAACAGGGCGGGTTCGTTCATCGCCGCGGCGCTGCGGCCGTCGGTCGCTCCCGAGCCGCCCCAGACGGCACCTGCCGTTGCGCCCCAAGCGGAAGCGCCGGCTCGGCCGCAAGCGGATGTCGTGCCGATCCTGCGGCCGATGAGCGGCGATCTTCCGGCGGCCGATCGCGCGCGCCTGGGCATCATGGACGATGCCGAGGATCGTCCGATTGCCCTGAACCGGAGCAGCGCGACGATCGGCGGCCTCGTCCTTGCCGTGGCGCTGATTGGAGCGTGGGCGGGAACGCGGGTCGGCAATGCCGAAGCGCCGCAGCCGGCGACGCCCGCGGCGAGCATCGCACTGCCGCCGGCGACCGAACTTCCCGAGCAGATTGCTTCATCGTCTGCGCCAGCGCCGAGCGCGACCGGGGTTCGCCCCGAGCGCTACGCAAGTCTGCGGGTCGCCGCGCCCCGGACCGAGCGCAAAGTGGCGGCGTCGCCGCCGCGGACGGGCCAGCCGAAGAGCGTCGCGTCGCGCTCGGTGGGGCTCGGGATATCCGACGGCGCGTTGGCGGAAAGCACGATCGAGCAGCCTGTCGCCGAAGCGTCGCGCGTAACACCCGCCGCGGCAGCCTTGCCGCTGCCGAATGCGGTGATCGCGCGCACCATCGAGCGGATCGGCTATACGTGCGGCAAGATCGGCTCGACCGCTGCTGTCGCGGGTGGCGCGCCCGGCGTGTTCAACGTCACCTGCACCTCGGGCCACTCCTATCAGGCGACCCCGGTGCGCGGTCGCTATCGCTTCCGCCGCGTCAACGGGCACTAGGGCTAAAAGCGAATTGGACTCCGCGCCGCCCGGCCGCGCCAGCTAGCGCTGCCTCCTGATCTTAAGCGCGGTGACGACGGTCGAGGTCCCGGTGTGCGAATAGATGAGGTCGATGGTGTTGGGGTTGACGATGGTGCCTTGCAGCATTCCGTCGGGGTCCTGCGCGATAAAGGTTTTGCCGTCGAACCCGATGACGCCGAGGAAGCGCTCGGTATCGCGCTTCGACGACACCGTGCCCCAGAACCGACGGCCGTCCTGACCGGTGAAGTTGAAGGTGAAGGCGGTATTGGCAAGCCTCGGCTCGTTCCCGGGCGCGGTCGCGTGATGCGGCGCGGGGCCGGTGACGATACTCTCCGAAACCCCGGTCCAGATGCCCTTGAGATTGGTCACGCCGCGGTCGGCCGCCGCCGCCGTCTGAGCGGTGAACACCAGAGCCAAGGCCACAGCTGCGTGCGATAACTTCATGCTTACACTCCCTCAAGGACGATACGCCGAAGCCAAGGGGTAGGCAGCGCTGCATCGGTGTCAACGCCGGTGATTCGCTGGCGAATTGGTGAACGCCGTAACCAGCGCTGACCCGATCGCGCGGGGAAAGATAGTTTCACCCCCAATCCTCGATTGCCCAGCCATATTCGCCCGCCAGCTGCCTGAGCTTGCCGTGCGGGTTCACCGCGATGGCTTCGTCGGCCCATTCGAACGCGGGGCGGTCGGAGACGTGGTCGGAGTAGAAGCGGACGTGGCCGTATTTGTCGGTCAGGCCCGATTTCCGCACCCAGTCGGCGATCTTGCGAAGCTTCGCCGGGCCGTAGCAATTGTCGCCGTCGATGCGCGCGTGGACGCGGTCGTCAAGGCCGATGATCGAGCCGGTGCCGATGACATCGTCGAAGCCGAGCCGCTCGGCGATGGCGTCGGCATACAGCCGGTAGGAGGCGGTGGCGAGCACCAGGCGACGGCCTTCAGCTTTGTCCCGCGCGATCGCCGTGAGCGCGCCCGGGCGGATATTGGTCGCCACCTGCCGCTCGGCGAAGCTGTCGACCAGCGGCTCCAACTCGCGCGGGTGGATGCGCGGGCCGAGCAGGAGACGATGGTTGATCTCCTTCAATTGGGCGCGGTCGATGAGCTTGGCGAGATAAGCAAGCATCGACAGCGCGACCAGCGGCACGAACAGCAGCCGCCACGGCGCCCGCCGCAGCGCGCAATGGAGCAGGAACGGCGTGTAGGTCGCGCGGCGGGTGACCGTGCGGTCCATGTCGTAAATCGCGAGGTCGCTCACTTGAGCATTGCCTCGGCGAGCGCGTGGTCCTCGGGCTTGTCGATATCGACCGCGGCGAGCGCATCGCTGAGCTGCACCGCGCGGATGGTCAACCCGAGCTTGCGCCCGACCGCCGCCACGCTCTGGTCAAGCGTGCGCAGCTTGAGCACCGCGCCGAGCAGCAGCGCCGGCCCGAGCGCGGCGAGCACGCGCCAGCCTTTTTTACGGTCCTGCTCGACCGCGCGCCACTGGTCGACCGCGAGCATGACCTTGTCCGAGCCGAACACAAACAGGTTGGCGCCGCTGTAGCGCCCGCCCTTGAAGCCGATCCAGGTCCGCTTGGCAGCGGGGAAGCGCGCGGCCATCACGCGCTGCGCGACCACGCCGATGGCAAGATCGGCGCCGGCCGCCTCAGTCACAAACTCGGCGATCATCGCGGGCGTGAGCAGCGCATGGTCGGCGGTGGTCACGAGCAACGGAAATTGCGCGGCGCGGTCGGCGATCAGTTGGGCGATGGTGTCGGCGATCGTCGCTTGCGACGCGCGCAGCGTGATTTGGATATCGTCGGGCAGGATGCCGCGCAGGCGCTCGGGCGCTTGTGTCACGACGATCACATGGTCGATTTGCGGGCTCGCGAGCAGCGCCTCGACCGGCCAGCGCACCATCGCTTTGCCCGCGACCGGGATCAGCGCCTTGATCTGTTGATTGAAGCGCGCCGCCAGCGGATCGCCGCCCGGCCGCGATCCCGCGAGCACGACCGCGGTGTAGCTCACCCCTCAAGCCACGAGCGGACGGGTTGCCCGCGCGCGGTCGCTTCGCTCGCCTGGGCCAATCGCACCGCATGGAAGATCAGGCTGATCATCGTCCACCACGCGATCAGCTCAAGCCCGATGTCGGGGCGAGCGAACAGCAGGGCGCCGACGAGCAGCACCATGTTCGGATTGCGCCTTGCGGTGATCAGCCGGAACTGGCTGTCGATCCGCTTCCACACATGGATGTGCATGCCCCCGAAGCGGCGCATGAAAATGCCCTCGACGACGCGCTGGGCGACATAGCCGCCGACGATCGCCCACAATACCATCGTCGCATAGACCGGCGCCAAGGTTCGGCCATAGGCTTCGAGCCCGTGCGCCCACGCCCACCACCAGAAGGGAGGGTGGACGAGATCGATGCCATGATCGAAGACATTGCCCCATTTGGACGAGGCGCCGGTGCAGCGCGCGAGCTTTCCGTCGACCGTGTCGAGGACCATGAAGCCAAATCCGCTGGCGACGCCGAGCCAATAATCGCCGATCCAGAACAGATAGAAAGCCGCGACGCACAGGATTGCGCCGATCGCGGTGATGAAATTGGGAGTCAGTCCGGCGCGCGCCGCCCACCGCGTCAGATAGAAAGCCGGCTTGCGCCACAGATAGAGCGTGAGGATGTCGGTCACACCCTTGTATGCCGCGTCATAAGCCGCGCGCTCGACCGGCTCGGGAT
>JBDSTQ010000060.1:0-5754 GCA_039928195.1 Sphingomicrobium sp. | reverse complement strand
CCGCCTGAACGTAAATGCGCGAGGCTGCGGTGCAGTCCTGCCCGGCGTTGTAGAAGCCCGCTTCGGCGATCGCTTCGGCGGCGGCGTCGACGTCGGCATCGTCGAGCACGATCACCGGCGACTTGCCGCCGAGCTCGAAATGGGTGCGTTTGATCGTCGGCGCGACCGCTTCCATGATCTTGCGTCCGGTGGCGATGTCGCCGGTCAACGAGACCATTCGCACGAGCTTGTGTGCAACCAGCGACGCGCCGACGTCGCCGCCATTGCCGGTGACCAGATTGAACACCCCCTCGGGCAGAAATTCGGCGCAGATCTCGGCCAGGCGAAGCGCGGTCAGCGGAGTGTGCTCGGACGGTTTGAGCACGACCGTATTGCCCGCGGCGATCGCCGGTGCGACTTTCCACGCGGCCATCATCAGCGGGTAATTCCACGGCGCGATGCCGGCGACGACGCCGAGCGGATCGCGCCGCAGCATCGACGTGTAGCCGCTCTTATATTCGTTCGCGGGAACCCCGCTCATCGTCCTCAATGCGCCCGCGAAGAAACGGAATACGTCGACCGTGTTGCCGACATCGACCGCCTTGGCGGTGGCGCGCGGCTTGCCGCAATTGCGCATCTCGAGCTCGGCAAGCTCATCGCCGCATTGCTCGATCCGGTCGGCAATCCGGAGCATGCGCAGCGAGCGCTCCTTGGGCGCCATCGCCGACCAGATCGGAAACGCCCGGTCGGCCGAGCGAACCGCGGCATCGACCTGATCCTTGTTGGCGCCAGCCAGTGCGACGATGCTCGCGCCGTCGGTCGGATCGTTGACCTGCTCTGTTTCGCCGGCACCGGCGACGCTGGCGCCATCGATAAACAGCCCGGCCATTGCCGCCGACGTGGCCGAGGCTTTCACTAGATCCGCGGTCTCGGTCATGCCGCCTCCTGATAAATTGCGCCGCGCATGTCAGTCGATCAACGCGATCTGCTCGGCAAGCATGCCGAACATCATTCCGATTTGCGCCTCATCGACGATCAGCGGGGGCGACAAGGCGATCGTGTCGCCGGTCGCGCGAACCAGTAGGCCGGCGTCGAAGCAGGTGTGAAACAGCTCGGTCCCGCGCTTACCCGGAGCCCCGGCGCGCGGCGCGAGCTCGATCCCCGCAACCAGCCCGATGCTCCTCAGGTCGATCACATTGCGCGCGCCGTTGAGGCTGTGCAGCGCGTCCTCCCAAGCTTGCTCGAGGCTTCTGGCGCGAGCGAACAAGCCCTCGTCGCGATAGACGTCGAGCGTCGCGATTGCCGCCGCCGCGGCGAGCGGATGGCCCGAATAGGTGTAGCCGTGGAACAGCTCGATTCCTTCGGCCGCGCCCTCGACGATTGCGTCATGGACGGCGCGCGAAGCGGCGACGGCGCCCATCGGCACCGCGCCATTGGTCAGCCCCTTGGCCATGGTAATGAGATCGGGGGTGACGCCGAAGCGCTCGGCCGCGGTCGCGGCGCCAAGCCGGCCGAACGCGGTGATCACTTCGTCGAAGATGAGCAAGATGCCGTATTTCGCGGTGAGTTCACGCAGCCGCTCGAGATAGCCGATGGGCGGAACCAGCACGCCAGTCGATCCGGCGACCGGCTCGACGATCACCGCGGCGATGGTCTCGGCGCCGTGCAGTGCGACAACCCGCTCGAGCTCATCGGCGAGGTGCGCACCCCAGGTCGGTTGGCCGCGGCTGAACGCCATGTCGGCCAGGCTGTGGGTGTGCGGCAGATGGTCGACGCCGGTGAGCATGGTCCCGAACGCGCGGCGGTTGTTGACCAGCCCGCCGACCGAAATCCCGCCAAAGCCGGTGCCGTGATAGCCGCGCTCGCGCCCGATCAGGCGGGTGCGGCCGCCGTCGCCCCGAGCGCGATGATAAGCGAGTGCAATTTTGAGCGCGCTGTCGACCGCTTCCGAACCGCTATTGGCAAGGAAGATGCGGTCGAGTCCCTCGGGCATCAACGCCGCCAGCCGCGTCGTCAACTCGAACGCCAGCGGGTGGCCAAGCTGGAACGTCGGGGCGTAATCAAGCTCGGCCGCGGTACGCTGAATCGCTTCGACGATCGGCGCCCGGCAATGGCCGGCGTTGACGCACCACAGGCCGGCAGTGCCATCGAGCAATTCGCGGCCGTCGGCGGTGCGGTAATGCATGTCTTTCGCGGACACGAGCAGCCGCGGCTCCGCCTTGAACGCACGGTTCGCGGTGAACGGCATCCAAAAGGCCGCCAGGCTGTCGTTAGCAAGCATCGTCGCCGGTCCCACCCATGAGCAATTGTCGTCTAGGCGCGTGCTGCCGTGGCGGAAGCCACAATAAGGTTCAAGGTAACCATCGGTTTTCCCGATAGAGGACAATATTGCAATTCGGGCTGGCCTTTCGCTTCGCTTGTGGCCAGCATGAGCGGGCAATTGCAGGAATTAGGCTGTCGGCGACGCGCGCGAGTGGGGCACTGGCAGCCAAAAAGGGGGAAAATCGATGCGTATCGGGCCGATGATGTATGGAGCAGCGCTGATCGCTGCGGGATTGAGCGCGACGCCGGCACTGGCGCAGGACGCGCCGCCCGCCGACGCCCCGGCAGCGACCGAGACCAAGGCCGATGCCGGCCAGAACGTCGCCAAACCGGCCGAAGACGCCGAGGAGCCGACCAAGCCCTTTACCTTCGAGCTCGGGCTCGCCGGGGTGTCGGACTACCGCTTCCGCGGGATTTCGCTGAGCGACAAGGATCCGGCGTTCCAGCCGAGTTTCACCGTCAGCCACCAATCGGGTTTCTACGCCAGCGTATGGGGATCGAATGTCGCCGAGAATGACGGCGACGATATCGAGGTCGACCTGATCGGTGGCTTCGCGACGACGGTCAACGACTTCGATCTCGACGTCAACGCAACTTACTACGTCTATCCCGGCGCCAAGGAACTGAATTACGTCGAGTTCATCGGCACCCTCAGCCATGCGGTCGGTCCGGCGACCGTCGGCGGCACTTTTGCGTTCACCCCCAAGCAAGACGATGCGGCACCGAAGCGCGGCATTTATTATGCAATCAATGGCGAGCTTCCCTTGGGCAAGAGCGGGATCAGCCTGACCGCGTCCTACGGCATCGAAGACAACGCATTTTACCGCCACAAGCGCGACTGGTCGCTCGGGGTCAGCGGAGAAGTGCTCGGCTTTTCATTGGGCGCGGCCTATGTCGATACCGCGCACACCGGGGGTGATCCCCTCGGCAAGGCCGGGGTCGTCGTGTCGATCAGCCGCGCGTTTGAATTTTAAGAGACAGGGGAAGGTCCGGCCCTGCGCCGGATCCGAAAATGGCGAATAAGCTGGTCAACTGGATTGCCGAGCACGAGGTCGCCGAGATCGAGTGCATCGTGCCCGACATGAACGGCGTCCAGCGCGGCAAAGTGTTGCCCGCGGCGAAGTTTCTCGCCGGGTTCAAGGACGGCACGTTGCGCATTCCCGGAAGCGTGTTTTCAGTCACCATCACCGGCGAATATCCCGACGACATCGGCCATATCGTTCCGGTTCATGACCCCGACCACGTGATGGTCCCCGACGCCGACACGATCTGCGAAGCGCCGGGGTTCAAAACGCGCACCGCTTATGTGATCGCCGACGCCTTCACCAGCGACGGCGAGCCGGTGGCGATCGCGCCGCGCATGATCCTTAAGCGCGTGCTGGAGTTATACGCCGCCAAAGGCTGGCGGCCGGTGATCGCGCCCGAAGTCGAATTCTATCTGGTGTCGCGCAATACCGACCCCGATTTCCCGCTCGTCCCGCCGGTCGGCCGCTCGGGGCGGCCCGAGACCGCAAGCCAGCCTTACGGGCTTGAGGCGCTCAACGAGTTTGAGGATATCATCGAGCATATCTACGAGCATTGCGAGAAAGCCGGGCTCAACATCGACACGATGATCCATGAATCGGGTGCCGCTCAGCTCGAGGTCAATTTCCTCCACGGCGATGCGCTTCGGCTGGCCGACGAAGTGCTGCTGTTCAAGCGCATCGTTCGCCAGGTCGCGCTCGAACATGACGTCTATGCGACCTTCCTCGCCAAGCCGATGAGCAATCAGCCGGGATCGGCAATGCACGTCCATCAGTCGGTGCTCGACGCCAACGGCAAGAACATCTTCTCGATGGCCAATGGCCGCGACAGTGCGGCGTTCCGCAACTACATTGGCGGGCTCGTCCGGCTGCTGCCGCAAATCGCGCCGCTGTTCGCGCCCAACGTCAACAGCTTCCGCCGCATGCGTCCCGACAGCGACGCGCCGGTCAACGTTCAATGGGGCATGGACAACCGCAGTTGCGGGCTGCGCGTGCCGATCGCCAACGCCAAGAACCGCCGGATCGAGAACCGCCTGCCGGGCGCCGACGCCAATCCTTATCTGGCGATCGCCTCGTCATTGGCGTGCGGGTACATCGGAATGGTCGAGCGGATGCAGCCGCCCAAGAGCATCACCGGGAACGCCTACAACCGCGCGCGCACTTTGCCGCGCAGCCTTGAGGTCGCACTCGACCGGATGATGCATTGCAAGCCGGTCAAGAGCTTGCTTGGCGAGGATTTCTTCGAGCTGTTTTTCGCGATCAAGGACAGCGAGCTGCTCAACTATCAATCGGTAATCAGTTCGTGGGAGCGCGAGCATCTGTTGCTCCGCGTCTGAGCAATGCCGCGCGGCAATTTTTACCATGCCACCGCCAATCCGTTTCCCCCGCAGCTTCCCTTAAGCGGGGATGCCGAGTGCGACATCGTCGTCATCGGCGGCGGGTTCACCGGCTGCGCGGCGGCGCTCGCGGCGGCCGAGCGTGGCGCGCGTGTCGTCTTGCTTGAGGCGGAGACGATCGGCTTCGGCGCGTCGGGACGCAACGGCGGCCAATTGATCCCCGGGCTGCGCTGGACCGCGCGCGAGCTGATCGCCGCGTTCGGGCTCGATCGCGCGCGCGCCATCCATGCGCTGGCGATGGAAGCGGTCGCGCGGCTCAAGGCCCGCATCGCGCACCACGGCATCGCGTGCGACCTCGCCCCGGGCCAGCTCGAGGCCGCGCATAAGCCCGCGCATTTCGCCGCCATGCGCGACGACGTCGAGCTGCTGACGACGAAATTCGGGCGCACCGGACTCGACCTGATCGAACCCGCCGAAGTGCGCCGGATTGTCGCCACCGACGCCTATCATGGCGGGGTGTTCGACCATGACGGCGGCCATTTCCATCCGCTCAATTACGTCCTCGGCCTCGCCGCCGCCGCGCTCGCCGCGGGGGCGATCATCCACGAGCACAGCCGCGTCACCGCGATTGAAGATTCGGGCGGCACCGTGACGGTCACCACCGCGGCTGGCCGGCTCACCGCGCGCCAGGCAATCCTCGCCGCCGACGCCTGGAGCGGCGACATCGTCCCTGCGCTCGGCCGCTTCACCGTCCCGCTGATGAACTATGTCATCGCCACCGCCCCGCTCGGCGATCTCGCGGCGCACCTCCTGCCGACCAACGCGGCGATCGCCGACAGCCGCTTCGTGCTCAATTATTATCGTCTGTCCGCCGACAAGCGGCTGATCTTCGGCGGCGGCGAGCGCTATCGCACCGCCCCGCCACCCGACATCGGCGCGTTCGTCCGCCCACACATCATGCGGCTGGTCCCGCAACTCGCGGCGACGCCGATCGACTATGGCTGGGGCGGCACGGTCAGTGTGACGATGAACCGCCTGCCGCAGCTCGGCCGGCGCGGCAATATCCTCTACGCGCACGGTTTCTCGGGCCACGG
>JBDSTQ010000059.1:0-17790 GCA_039928195.1 Sphingomicrobium sp. | reverse complement strand
GACACCTCCCCCTGGACAGGGGGAGGGGCTTACTGACTTTGCTCCTCCCCCTGTCGAGGGGGAGGTGGCGCGGAGCGCCGGTGGGGGTGTGTTGGGCAATTTAGAGAGCGACTGCGGCGCGGTCGGTGAGGATCACTGGCGCCGGTCTAACGTCCGCTTTCCACCCAAAGCAGACATTTCGTCGTGAGGCTTAAGCGGCCAGTCGGATCTCTTCGCGCCCGAAAATCTCGACCAGCGCCTCGGTCAGCGCGTCGATCATTTCCGCGCTTAACTGCGGCCCGACGTCAAGCGCAGGCGCTCGGTGCAGCGCGGCCCTTCCCGCCGTGTTTGTCAGGACGCCGCTGGAAGATCCGAGTTGAAAATGTCCGCCGCGACTTTCCATTCGCCGCCGATCTTGCGCCAAACGACGATGTATTTGCCGGTATCGTTCACCGGGCCCTTGGGACTTTGGGCCGACAAGCGGTACCAGCCCCGATCGAGCGCCATGTCGCCTGCCGTCGATAATACCAGCTGGTCGGTGCCGAACGTCAAACCAAAGTTGGGTGTCTTCATCGCGCCCGTCCACCATTGGCCGACTGCCTGACGACCTACGGCCGCCTTACCATTCGGCGGCAGCGCGGTCCCATCTTCCGCGTAAAGTGCAGCAATGCCAGCGGCATCCTTGTCGCGGATCAGCTTAAGCCAGCGGGCATTTGCGGCGCCTATTGCTTGCGTGTCGCTGGCGGCGCTCTTCACCTCGGCCCCTTGATTGCCCGGCGCGTCGGGAGCCTTGGTGCAGCCGGCTAAAAGCGCGGTGCTACAGATGAGAACGATTGCAAGCTTGGAGCTATTCATCGGCTTGGTCCCCTTGGAATTTGAAAGTTCGTCTTGGACGAGGTCTCCATTCCGGAAACGCAACAATCATAACTCAGTCGTCCGTGCAAGCCGGTTGTGGCCGCATTCCACCCTCAGCAGTGATTCCGTCGTGACGCTCTAAGTTGCCGGTCGGCTCTCTTCGCGACTGCAAATCTCGATGCGGGATGCGCCGCAGATCGACGCAAAATCGAGTTCGTGCCGAGCCGCTTCGAGCGAAGCCGAGAACCAATGCCGTGCAACATCGACTGCCGTCATCTCGGCAGGCTCGATGACCGTTCGAAACGAACGCATCGCACGCGATTTGCGGGGCTTATTCGCGAAACCACTTTTGCGCGGACGCTCGCCGATGCGGACAGCCGGGCCAGCAGCACGGGCGGCGCTTGCCCGCGCCGACCTCCTCCTGGAGTCGCGCCAGATGCTGGTCGCGAGTCTCCTGCTTCTTGGGCGAGGTCATCCAGCAGATCCACTCGTTGCGCGCGAGTTCGGTGAGGTCGTCCCATTTGACCTTGAGGCCTGAATTGGAGCCGAGAACGACCTTCAGCGCGTCCGGCGTGGCGTGACGGAAATCTGCTTTGGCTTCGCGCAACTCAAGCAGCCTTGACCGCCTGCAATTCAAGGCGGCCCAAAATCTCGACCAGCGCTCGGGTCAGCTCGTCCATCATCGCTGCGCTGTGTTGCGGGCCGGGGGTGAAGCGCAGGCGCTCGGTGCCGCGCGGGACGGTGGGGAAATTGATCGGCTGAACGTAGAAGCCGTACTCGGCGAGGAGGATGTCGCTGATCCGCTTGGCCTTGATCGGACAGCCGATCATCAGCGGCACGATGTGCGTTGCGCTGTCCATCAGTGGCAAATGCGCCTCGGCAAATTTAGCCTTGAGCATCGCCGCCGCGGCCTGCTGCGCCTCACGCTCGGCGGTCGAGACCTTGAGGTGACGGACGCTGGCGAGGGCGCCGGCGACGAGCACTGGCGACAGCGAGGTGGTGAAGATGAAGCCCGGCGCATAGCTGCGGATGCAGTCGATGATCGTCTTGTCGGCGGCGATGTAGCCACCCATCACCCCGAACGCCTTGCCGAGCGTGCCCTCGATAATGGTCACCCGGTCGGCGACGTCGTCGCGCTCCGAAATGCCGCCGCCGCACGGCCCATACATGCCGACCGCGTGGACTTCGTCGAGATAGGTCAGCGCATTGTAACGGTCGGCGAGGTCGCAGATCGCGGCGATCGGGGCGATGTCGCCGTCCATCGAATAGACGCTCTCGAACGCGATCAGCTTGGGCGTGTCGGAATCTTCCTCGCGCAGCAATTGCTCGAGATGCTCGAGGTCGTTGTGGCGGAACACGCGCTTTTCGCAGCCGGCGTGCTTGATCCCCGCGATCATCGACGCGTGGTTCATCTCGTCGGAGAAAATCACGCAGCCAGGGAGGAGTTTGCCGAGCGTCGACAGCGCCGCTTCGTTGGAGACGTAGCCCGAGGTGAACAGCAAGGCGCCCTGCTTGCCGTGAAGGTCGGCGAGCTCGGCCTCGAGCTCGGTATGATAATGGGTGTTGCCGCTGATGTTGCGGGTGCCGCCCGATCCGGCGCCAACCTCGTGCAGCGCGGTCTCCATCGCCGTCACCACCGCCGGATGCTGGCCCATGCACAGATAGTCGTTCGAGCACCATACGGTGATCGGCTTGGGGCCGTTGCCGCCAAAGCAGCGCGCGTTGGGGAAGCTGCCCTTGGTGCGCAGGATGTCGATGAACACGCGGTAGCGGCCTTCGTCGTGAAGCCGCTCGATCGCTGACTTGAAGATTTTGTCGTAGTCCAACGCGAACCCCTGGGTGGTGGAGCGCCTTTAGCTTCGAGTGCCGGGCAAGGCCATTGCGAACGACTCGCAATTAGACGGTGCGCACCTCGTCGAGCCCGAAGCGGGCGAGCGCGGACAGTAAGGGTGCGCGTGGCGGGGCGGTGAACAAGGCGATGCCGGGCGTCGGCGCGGGCGGCCACGGCTGATCGCGGGTGAGCCAGGCGATACGCCGGGCGATGCCGCGGCCGCCGTCGACATAGGCGATGTCGGGGAAGGCGGCGCGAAGCTCGTCCTCGAGCAAGGGAAAATGGGTGCAGGCGAGGACCACGGTGTCGATCCGCGCGCCGCCTGGCGCGTCGAACAGCGGCTGAGCGGCGGCGCGAACGTCCTCGATTCCCACCACCTCACCCGCAAGCTTGGCTTCGGCGAGATCGACCAGCTCGGGCGAGCCGTGGCGGATGATCGTGCAGTCGGCGGCGAAGCGCCGGGCGAGATCATCGACATAGGGCTGGCGCACGGTGGCCTCGGTCCCGAGCACGCCGATCACGCGGGTCGTGGAGATTTCGGCGGCGGGCTTGATCGCCGGGACCGTGCCGACCACCGGCAGGTCGAGCGCGCGGCGGACATGATCGAGCGCGATGGTCGAGGCGGTATTGCACGCGATCACCGCGAGCCGCGGTTGGAAGCGTTCGACCAGGCGGCCGAGTAAAGCGGGGATGCGGGCCGCGATCTCGGTCTCGCTGAGCTTGCCATAAGGGTAGGCCGCGCTGTCGGCGACATAGACGATCGGGGCGTTGGGAAGCAAAGCGCGGGTCGGGGCGAGGACCGACAAACCGCCGACACCGGAATCGAAGAAGAGGAGGGGGGCGCCGGGGTTCATGCCGTTGTCATTGCGAGGAGCGAAGCGACGAAGCAATCCAGTTCATGCGATGTGGATGGATTGCTTCGCTGCGCTCGCAATGACGGCAAGTTGCGCGATGCCGGCACTGCTTTACACCGGTGCGATGACCAGCGAGATGCTTCTGGCCCTGGTGCTTGGCTATTTGTTCGGGTCGATCCCGTTTGGCCTCGTGCTGACGCGGCTCGCCGGCAAAGGCGATGTGCGCGACATCGGGTCGGGAAATATCGGCGCGACAAACGTGCTGCGGACCGGAAGCAAATGGCTCGCCGCGCTGACCGCAATCCTCGATTGCCTAAAAGGTACCGCGGCGATTCTGCTTGCCCGGCAATTTTTGGGTGAAGACACGGGTGTGTTCGCCGCGACTGGCGCGTTTCTCGGCCATCTTTACCCCGTCTGGCTCAAGTTCCGCGGCGGCAAAGGGGCGGCGACGCTGTTTGGCATACTCCTCGCGCTGCTGCCGATCGCCGCCGCAATTTATGCCGCGATCTGGATTCTCCTGCTGCTGACGATCCGAATCTCGTCGGTTGCAGGGATGGCCGCGGCGATCAGCGCGCCGCTGACCGCACTGTTCATCGATCGATCCTACTTCCCAATGCTGCTCGGTTTCGCTGTGCTCGTGCTGTGGAAGCATCGCGGCAATATCGCCCGTTTGCGGGCGGGAACCGAACCCCGCATTGGGAGCAACACGGCTTGAGCGACGACCTCATCGACCGCCTGCGGCTGGTCCGCACGCCCGGCATCGGCCCGGTCACCTTCCGCCAACTGGTCGCGCGCTTCGGCAGCGCGGCCGAGGCGCTGGCGGCGGTGCCCGATCTCGCCCGGCGCGGCGGGGGCAGTGCGCCGCGATTGTGCGCGCGCGACGCCGCCGAACGCGAGATCGCGCAGGTCGAGAAGCTCGGCGCGCGCTATCTGTGCCTTGGCCAGGGGCTCTATCCGCGCTTGCTCGCCGAGCAGGAGGACGCGCCGCCGCTGCTGATGGCGCAGGGCGATCTCAATCTGCTCGACCGCGAGGCGGTGGCGATCGTCGGCGCGCGCAATGCCTCCGCTGCCGCGTGCCGGTTCGCGCGCGGGCTCGCCCACGATCTCGGCGGCGATGGCATGGTGGTGGTGTCGGGGCTGGCGCGCGGGATCGACAGCGCGGCGCATGACGGTGCGCTCGACAGCGGGACGATCGGGATTGTCGCCGGCGGGGTGGATATCTTCTACCCGCCCGAGAATGAGGCGCGGCAGCGGGCGATTTACGAGCGCGGGCTGGTGCTTGCCGAAATGCCCCCGGGGACCGAGCCGCGTGCGCGCCATTTTCCCAACCGCAACCGGATCATCGCCGGGATCGCCGCGGGGACGGTGGTGGTCGAGGCGGCGCCGCGCTCGGGCTCGCTGATCACCGCGCGGCTCGCGGCGGAAGCGGGGCGCGAGGTGATGGCGGTGCCCGGATCCCCGCTCGACCCGCGCGCGCAGGGCTGCAACCAGCTAATTCGCGATGGCGCGACGTTGATCCAGACCGCCGCCGATGTCGCCGAAGTACTTGCGCCAATGCAGTCGCGGGTGCGCTCGGCCGCCGCGCCCTTCGTCGCCATCGCGCCCGAAGAAGCTGATCCCTCGCTGGCGGCGCGGCTGGAGAGCTTGCTCGGGCCCTCGGCGGTGCCCGTCGATGAAATCATTCGCCAGTCGGGCGGAGCGCCCGGCGCAGTCCAGATGGCGTTGCTCGAACTCGACCTCGCCGGGCGGCT
This sequence comes from Sphingomicrobium sp., assembly GCA_039928195.1. GTDB lineage: Bacteria > Pseudomonadota > Alphaproteobacteria > Sphingomonadales > Sphingomonadaceae > Sphingomicrobium. The sequence continues at coordinate 12,520 of JBDSTQ010000059.1, read as the reverse complement.
CGAGCGCCATGCGGGCGGCAAGGTCAGCTTGCGAGACGCTTGACGACTGGAATCGGCGCCGACCACCATACGCGTACGTACGTAAGGGATTGGCGTAAGGGAATTCGGATTTGAAACTCGTCGTCGTCGAATCGCCCGCCAAGGCGAAAACCATCGAAAAATATCTTGGGCCGGGACACCGCGTGCTGGCCTCGTTCGGCCATGTCCGCGATTTGCCGCCGAAAGATGGCTCGGTCGATCCCGACAAGGATTTCGAAATGCTGTGGCAGGTCTCGGCCGACCGCGCCAAGCAGTTGAAGGCGATCACCGACGAGGCGAAAACCGCCGACACGTTGATCCTCGCCACCGATCCCGACCGCGAGGGCGAGGCGATCAGCTGGCATGTGCAGGAAGTGCTGCGCGCCAAGAAGGCGTTGCCGGCAAACGTCCAGCGGGTGACCTTTAACGCGATCACCAACGCCGCAGTGACCGAGGCGATGAAGCATCCCCGCGCGCTCGATGAGAGCCTGATCGACGCTTACCGGGCGCGGCGTGCGCTCGATTATCTGGTCGGCTTCACATTGTCGCCGATCCTGTGGCGCAAGCTGCCCGGCGCGAAGTCGGCGGGCCGCGTGCAATCGGTCGCGCTGCGCCTGATCGTCGACCGCGAGCGCGAGATCGAACTGTTCAAACCGCAGGAATATTGGCAGGTCAGCGCCACTTTCGAAGCCGACGGCCAGCGCTTTACCGCGCGGCTGGTTCAGTTCGATGGCAACAAGATCGATCGCCTGACGATTGGCGCCAAGGGCGAGGCCGACGCCGCCAAGGCTGCGGTCGAGGCCGGGCACTTCACCGTCTCCTCGGTCGAGACCAAGCCGTTCGGGCGCAATCCGCCGCCGCCGTTCATCACCTCGACGCTGCAGCAGGAAGCCGCGCGCAAGCTCGGCTTCGCGGCAAGCCACACGATGCGCGTCGCGCAGGGGCTCTATGAGGAAGGGCTGATCACCTACATGCGCACCGACGGCGTCGATATGGCGCCCGAAGCGGTCAGCGGCGCGCGGCGGGCGATCGCCAGCCGCTATGACGCCGGCTACGTCCCCGACAAGCCGCGGATCTACACGAGCAAGGTCAAGAACGCGCAGGAAGCGCATGAAGCGATCCGCCCGACCGACTTCGACAAACCGCGCGGCGGGTCGGGCGATCACGCCCGGTTGTACGAGCTAATCTACAATCGCGCGCTGGCGAGCCAGATGGCGTCGGCGCGGCTCGAACGAACAACGGTCGAGCTGAGCGATGGGGCGGGGCGGGTGGTGCTGCGCGCCACCGGCCAGGTGGTGCTCTTCCCCGGTTATCTGGCACTCTACGAAGAGGGCAAGGACGAAAAGGACGATGAAGAGGGTGGCCGGATGCCCGCGTTGCGCGAGGGCGACGCGCCGGCCAAGACGGGGGTCGAGGCGAGCCAGCATTTCACCCAGCCGCCGCCGCGTTACTCCGAAGCGAGCCTGGTCAAACGGCTCGAGGAACTCGGCATCGGGCGACCGTCGACCTATGCGTCGGTGCTGCAGACGCTCAAGGACCGCGAATATGTGCGGATCGACAAGCAGCGCTTCATTCCCGAAGACAGTGGCCGGCTGGTCACTGCGTTTCTCGAGCGCTTTTTCGAGAAATATGTCAGCTTCGATTATACCGCCGAGCTCGAGGATGAGCTCGACGAGGTGTCGGGCGGACGGCTCGACTGGCAGAAATTGCTCGCCGATTTCTGGCGCGACTTTCAGCCCAAGGCGGGCGAAGTCATGGAGCGCATGCCCTCGGAAATCACCGCGGCGCTCGACGAGTTTCTCGCGCCATGGCTGTATCCGCCGCGCGACGATGGCGGCGACCCGCGCATCTGCCCCAATTGCGGGACTGGCCGGCTGTCCTTGCGCGGGGGCAAGTTCGGCGCGTTCGTCGCCTGCTCCAATTACCCCGAGTGCAAGTTCACGCGGCCGTTCGGCCAGGCCGGCGGCGCGGCGGCGGACGAACCGGCGGATCTCGGCGACGGGATCGAGCTCAAGGTCGGCCGCTTTGGTCCCTATGTCGAGCGCGACGGCAAGCGCGCGTCGATCCCCAAGGACATCAAGCCCGAGGACGTGACCAGCGCGGTCGCCGAGCAATTGCTGTCGCTGCCGCGCGAGATTGGCATGCACCCCGAAACCGGCAACCCGATCAGCGCATCGATCGGGCGCTACGGACCGTATCTGCTCCACGACGGCAAATATGCGCGGCTGTCCTCGACCGCCGAAGTGTTCGAGACGGGGATGAACGCCGCGGTCGCCAAGCTCGCCGACGCCGCCAGCGGCGCCGACCGCAAGCGCGGCGGGCGCGAGCCGGTGGCGGAGCTTGGCGCGCATCCCGCGAGCGGCAACGCGATCAAGGTAATGGAGGGGCGCTACGGTCCCTATGTCAGCGACGGCGAAACGCATGCGACCTTGCCCAAGGGCGCCGATCCCAAAGCGGTGACGTTGGATGAGGCGGTGCAGCTGATCGACGAGCGCGCGGCCAAGGGTCCGGTCAAAAAAGGCGGCCGCAAGCCGGCGCGCAAGAAGGCCAAGAAATGATCGCGATTCAGCTGATTCGGCTGGCGCATGGCGCGGGGCTGCCGCTGCCGAATTACGCGACCGAGGGCGCGGCGGGGCTCGACGTAGTCGCGGCCGAGGATTTGACGCTGGCCCCGGGGCAGCGGCATGCGGTGACGACGGGGTTCGCGATTGCGATTCCGGCGGGTTTCGAGGTGCAGGTGCGGCCGCGCTCGGGGCTCGCGCTCAAGCATGGCGTCACCTGCCTCAACACGCCGGGGACGATCGACGAGGATTTTCGCGGCGAAGTGAAAGTGATCCTCGCCAATCTGGGCAGCGAGCCGTTTGAAGTCCGCCGCGGCGAGAGAATCGCGCAACTGGTTCCGGCGCCGGTGGTCAAGGCGCGCTTCGATGAGGTGGCTGAGTTGAGCGAAACGGATCGCGGTGCGGGTGGTTTTGGAAGTACTGGACGCTAACCCACTTCGTCATCCCCGCGAAGGCGGGGATCCCGCGTCTTTGCTCTTGCTGGGTTCCCGCTTTCGCGGGAATGACGAACAATGATCGACGCAGAACTTGAGCGTTATGCGCGGCAGATTGTGCTGCCGCAGGTTGGCGGAGTTGGGCAGCGCAAGCTCAAGGCCGCCAAGGTCGCGGTGATCGGTGCGGGCGGGATCGGCTGTGCGGTTATTCCGGCGCTCGCCGGGGCGGGCATCGGGCAACTCACGATCATCGACGATGACGGTGTTGAGCTCCCCAATCTCCACCGCCAGCCGTTGTTTGGTGAAGCGGACGTCGGCGAACCGAAAGCCGCGCTTGCCGCCGCGTTCGTTGGGCGGCTCAATTCCTTTGTCGAAGTGCGCGCGGTGCAGGAACGGATCGACCCTGCGAACGCCGCCGGGCTGCTCGACGGCCACGATCTGATCATCGACGGCAGCGACAATTTCGCTACGCGGCTGGCGGTCAGCGATGCGTCGGTCGCACTCGCGATTCCGTTGCTGTCGGCCGCGGCAATCCAGTTTCAGGGCCAGGTCGGGCTGTTCCGCGGCCGGCCCTGTTACCGCTGCTTCGTCGGCGACGCGTTCGACGCCGAGGATTGTGACAATTGCGCGGAATTGGGCGTGCTCGGCGCACTCACCGGGACGGTCGGCAATTTCGCCGCATTGCTCGCGATTCAGACGATCGTCGGAATGGGCGGCGACCAAGTGGGGTCGCTGCACCTGTTCGACGGCGACAAATTGAGCTGGCGCGCGATCCGCATTCCCGCCGACACCGCGTGCAAGGCCTGCTCAGGCTAAAGCGTCAGCGATGCGCGCGACGAGTTGCCGCGCGACCTCCTCTTTGCTTGCCTCGGGCCAATCCTCGACGCCCTCGGCGCTGACCAGATGCACGCGGTTGCGCGCGCCGCCCATCACAGCACCGCTGACATCATTGGCGACGATCCAGTCGGCGCGTTTGGCGAGGCGCTTGGCCGCCCCTTGCTCGGCGACGCGCTCGGTCTCGGCGGCGAATCCGATCAGCAGCGTCGGTCGCCGGTCGCTCGCGCCAAGCTCGGCGAGAATGTCGCGCGTCGGCTCGAACTTGAGCTGGGGCGGACCGTCGCCTTTCTTGAGCTTCGTTCGCGCGGGCACCACCCGCCAGTCGGCCACCGCCGCAACCAAAATCGCGACATCGGCGGGCACGGCCGCGAACACCGCCTCGGCCATTTGTTCGGCGGTTTCAACATCGACCCGCGTCACATTCGCCGGAGTCACCAGCGCGACCGGTCCAGCAATCAGCGTGACCCGCGCGCCAGCCTCGGCGGCGGCGGCGGCGATCGCGAATCCCTGTTTCCCCGATGAGCGATTGGCGATCATTCGCACCGGGTCGATCGGCTCATGCGTCGGTCCGGCGGTGATGAGCACATGCTTGCCCGCCAGGCTCACGTCAGCAGGTCGCCGAGCTGTTCGAGGATCGCGGCGGGTTCGGCGAGCCGCCCGGGGCCAAACTCGCCGCATGCCATCTCGCCCTCGTCGGGTTCGATCACGCGCACACCATCGGCGCGGAGCTGCGCGATGTTGCGCCGGGTCGCGGCGTGCTGCCACATGCGCACATTCATCGCCGGAGCGACGACGACAGGCTTGTCAGTCGCGAGCAGCAGAGTGGTCGCAAGGTCGTCAGCGATCCCCGCCGCCATCTTGGCGAGCAAATCGGCGGTGGCCGGGCAGACCAGCACGACATCGGCGGCGCGGCTTAATTGAATGTGGCCGATCTCGACCTCATCCTTGAGCTCCCACAACGAGCTGTACACCGGGTTTTCGGCGAGCGTGCCGAGGCTCATCGCAGTGACGAAATGCTCGCCGCTTTTGGTCAGTACCGGGGTCACCTGATGCCCCGCTTTCTTGAGCAGGCGCACCAGTTCGAGCGACTTGTACGCGGCGATGCCGCCGCCGACGATGAGGAGGACGCGGGCCATGCCTGTCGCCTAGCGCGCGGGGGTCGCTTCCGCCACCTCGTCGGCGATAATCGCCGGCGGGACGATGCCCGATGCCTGGATCGCGGCGAAGGTATCGCGGAACACGAACGGGCGTTTGTCCTGTTCGGCGCGATGCGACTCGCGCGCGAGCAGATCGTCGAGCTGGAGCTTGCCGATAATGTAGCTGGGGCCGTAGCCGGGTTGGCGCAGATAGAGCAGTTGCTCGAACCCGACGAGACGGCTGCTCGCGTCGGACCAGCCGCGCGGGGTCCAGGCGGCGTGGAACTTGCCGGCCTCGTCGAGCCCGATGTCATTGGCCTGGACGCGTAGCGAGGCAAGTCCGCGCGCGGCGCGATTGGCAAGCATCGCCCACACCAGTTCGCGCCCGCGCGGGACATCGTCGTAGAGGCCGGTTTGCATGAGAATTTCTTCCATCGCCGTCGCCCAGCCTTCGGAGCGGTCCTCGAACATGTTGAACAAAGGCAGTTGCTGGCGGATCGGGCTCGGGTGCGGATCGTGCCGCAGGCGGGCAAGCTCGATCCAGTGGGTCTGGTGGGTAAGCAACGGCAGCGGCTCGAGCGAGGTGATGTGGGTGAAGAAATTGCGGTCGGACAGCGGGGTAAAGCCGTTGAGCTGCCCGGCCAGCGCCGAACGATAATAGGGCCGGTCGGCGATGAATCCGGCATCGACGAGCAACCGGTAAAGCTTGTCGACGCGCGCTTCGCCGAAGCGGGCGTAGGCCGCGCGATCGCTGATCTCGGCGGTCGCGGGGAGGCTGCGGTTACGCACTTCCTCGAGCCGCAGCGAGGCGAGCGAGCGGTCGAGCTCGCGCTGGAGCAAGGTCTTTTGCTGGTCGAAGTCATACGGGCTCAGCAGGACGTTCTTGAGGTACCAATTATAATTGTCCTTGCCGACGCCCGACGGACCCGTGCGGCGCGGCGCCTCGGCCTTGATCCAGCGCGCGAAATCCTCGGTCGCCAGCCGCGCGTTACGGACCGCCGCGCGCAGTTGCGGCGGTGCCCCGGTGAGGCTCGCCGGACGTTTGCCGCCGAGGTCGTTCATGATCAGCGTGCCCGCCTCGAGCTTGGCCAGCACCTCGGCCTGTTCGTTGAACGCGCGGTCGCCATAGGCCCACAGATCATGCGCCTGGCTGGCGGCGAGATTGCGTTTGGCGTCGCTCAGCAACGCCGGCACCGCGGCGAGCGATTCAGTCAGCCGCGCAGCGTCCGCTGGTGATAACGGGTAAGTGAAATTGTGCAGGTCGATATTGGGTTCGGCCGACGGCCCTTCATGCGCGGGGACGTCGCTCATTTCGCCGAAGATGGTCTGATAATAGCCGGGATCGCGCGCCCACGGTTTGAGCACGCGGTGGAAGAAATCGAAGCCGTTCATCTCGGCTTCGATGAGGCGCCGGTCGCCGCGTTGCGACGCGCTCCAGCCGGCGCTGTCGATCGCCGCCAGCCGGGCTCGAAACTCGGGCAGCCGGGCGGCCTTGGCAGTCATCGCCGCAGCCGAATAATCGGGCTTTGCGCGAACAATCGCCGGATGATTGAACTGCCGCCAGTCAGTGAACAACTGGACCAGCTGACCATGGCCGTTTGCGGGCTCAACCGCCGCGCTGGCGGGTGTCAAAGCCACCGCCATTGCCAACGGCGCTGCCGCCAAAAGCTGAAGTGCCAATCGAAGCATTGTCATCCCCCTGTCGGTTCGCGCCGTCGCCGAAGCCTGGCAGACCCGGCCGGGCTTTGGAAGCTTGCGATTGGAAGCGGTCGCGGAAGCGCGTAAGGCGCGTGTGGGCAAAGACGTCGGGGGGCGTGCATGAACCGCGCGATGATGCTTGCGATATGTCTACTGCTGCTCGCGGCATGCGGCATTCAGCAATGGCCCAAACACCCGGCCGCTTATTCATCCGCATCGCCGCCACCGCCAGCACCGCCGCCGCCGCCACCGCCACCTCCGGCGACGCAGACGTGCCCGGATGGCTCGGTGATCCTGGCGACCGACGCGTGCCCGGCACCGCCGCCGCCGCCGCCGCCGCCTGAGCCGGTGTTTGAACCCGAAATCGCCGCGGGGTCAGCGGCACCGAATCATTTCGAGCGCTCGTCCGGACCCGCCCAGCCGGTGCGATCGCGCGCGCGGCCGGCGCGGTCGACGGCACCTCCGGCGCTGCCATTTACCGACCCGCAAGTTGAGCCGGATCCGTCCGATGACGGGTCTGACGACAGTTTGGTCGAGGATGGCGTCGCGGCCTTCGTCAAGCCGGCGCCGATGAAGGTCGACCGCTGGGCGATCATCGAGTTCGCCGCCGGCCCCAACGTGGCCAAGCTCGGCGCCGCGACCGAGGGCCAGGCGCTGACCGCGCCGACCGCCATCTACGTCGCCAAGACGATGAAGGTGACACTGCTCAACGACCCGGCATTCGAGATCAAGGCGAAGGGCGAGGCGGTGCAGGACAGCGGGCTCGATCGCACCGCGACGTGGCTGTGGGACGTACGGCCAAAGGTCGGCGGCGTGCATTCGCTCAACGCGCGGGTTGAAGTGCTTCGGGCGCTACCCGGCGGCGGCTTTGAGACGATCGAGCAATATACCCGCAAGGTCGACGTCACCGTCACCGTCGGCGCGCTTGGCGCAATCGACCAGGCGGCGAGTGTCGGCGACAAGCTCACCGGCCTGTTCAGCAGTTGGCAGAAAGCGGTGACTGCGCTCGTCGCGCTGGTGGTGGCAGTCGGGGTGTTGATGTGGCGACTGGGGCTGCGCAAGCGCAAACCCGTTGCCTGAACCTAGATGAATAAGCGCATTGCCGCCGCACCGAGCGCCGCGGCAAGGATCGCGACCAGTGCAAATGCCCAGCCTCGTCCGCGTTCGGAGATGGTGATATCGGCCAACGGCGGACCCGGCGGCGCGGCGCCGCGCGGCGGATAATATTGGTCGAGGCGGTCGATCAGATCGGGGATCTTCTTGAGCGCGCGAACGGTCTCGACGATGCGGTCGGCAACATAGGCTTCGGGGCCAAGCTCGCCGCGGATCCATTCACGCAGGAACGGCTCGGCGGTCTCCCACATGTTGATGTCGGGATCGAGCGCGGTGGCGACACCCTCATTCATGACCATGGTCTTTTGCAGCAGCAACAGATGCGGCTGGGTCGGCATGTCGAAATCGCGGGTGATCGAGAACAGGCTTTCGAGCATCCGCCCGACCGAAATGTCCTTGACCGGAAGACCGCGAATCGGCTCGCCGGCGGCGCGCAGCGCGGTGGTAAATTCAGCGACATTGTGATGCGCGGGGACATATTGCGCCTCGAAATGGATTTCGGCGACGCGCGCATAATTGCCGGTGATCAGCCCGTAGAGGATTTCGGCGAGCCACATCCGCGCGCGGCGGTCGATCCGCCCCATGATCCCGAAGTCGATCGCCGCGACGCGCCCGTCGGCGAGCGCGAACAGATTGCCGTGGTGAAGATCGGCATGGAAGAAACCATCGACCACCGCCTGGCGGAGGAACGCGCGGACGAGCGTCGCGGCGAGTTGCTGGCAGTCCTGTCCCGAGGCGAGCAGCGCATCGCGATCGTTCAACTTGATCCCGTCGAGCCATTCGAGCGTGAGCACGCGCCGCGCCGTTCGCCGCCAGTCGATCTCGGGAATATAGTAACCGGGCTCGGCGACCATATTCTCCTTGAGCTCGGAGGCCGAGGCGGCCTCGCGCTGAAGATCGAGCTCGCGCGCGGTCCACTGACGAAAGTGCGCGACCACCAGCCGCGGGCGCAGCCGCTCGGCCTCGCCGCCGAAGCGCTCGACCCGCGCCGCAGCCCATTCATAGGTCTCGAGTGCGCGCGCGAATTCCTCCTCGACCCCCGGGCGCAGCACCTTGACCGCGACATCGCGGCCCTCGCTGGTGACCGCGCGGTGGACTTGCGCGATCGACGCCGCGCCCACGGGCACTTCGTCGAATTTTGAGTAGAGAGTGTCGAGCGGTGCGCCGAACGAAGACTCGATCGTTGCCTTGATCGCCGCGAACGGGGCGGGGGGGAGATCGTCCTGGAGCTGCGACAAATTGACCGCGGCGCGCTCGCCGACGAGGTCCGGCCGGGTCGATAAAGCCTGGCCCAATTTGATCGCGGCCGGGCCGATCGCCACCAAGGCGGCGGCATAATCGGGCGTTTCGGGCGTGCGCAGCCCGAAGCGCGCGATGCGGACCAGGCGCCGGACTGGCCGCGGCGTCAGCGGATCGTCCTCGATCCCGCGCAACGCCCCGTGGCGGGCGAGCGTCCGCCCCCATTTGAGCAGGCGCCATAGATGCGTCACGCTGGTGGTCAAATTTTCCAGCCCGAATGGATCGTGACGAGGCCGCCAAGCATCGGTTCGGCCGAGGCGCGGGCGAAGCCGGCGGCGGCGATCATCGCGCGAAACGCCTCGGGGCGGGGGAAGCGCTGGATGCTTTCGACCAGATAGCGATAGCTCGCCTCATCGTCGGCGACGAGTTTGCCGATGCGCGGGATCATCTTCGCCGAATAGGTTTCGTAAAGCTCGGCGAAACCGGGCCAGTCGCTGCGCGAAAACTCCATGCAGAAGAAGCGTCCGCCGCGCCTCAACACGCGGTGCGCCTCGCGGAGGGCGGCGGGGATGTCGGTGACGTTGCGGATGCCGAAGACGACCGTATAGGCGTCGAAGCGCGCGTCCGCGAAGCTCAGCGTCTCGGCATTTTCGACGCGCCATTCGAGTCCCGTCAGACCGCGCTTTTCTGCCCGTTCGCGACCGACGCCGAGCATGTCGGCGTTGATGTCGGCGACTGTTACCTGCGCGCCGCGCCTGGCCATTCGGAAAGCGACATCGCCGGTGCCCCCGGCCATGTCGAGGATCGCCTCGCCCGGCCGCGGCTTCACCCGCGCGACGAAGCGGTCTTTCCATAGCCGGTGCATTCCGCCCGACATCAAATCGTTCATCACATCGTAGCGCCGCGCCACCGAGCTGAACACCACGGCAACGCGCCGCGTCTTTTCCTCGGGGGTGACGCGCTCGTCGCCGAAATTGACCTGATCGCTCATAGCGCTGCGCCTCTAGCGGGCTTGAACCCTGTTCGCCATACGGCGGGCATGCCAGAGCTTCCCGAAGTCGAGACCACCGTTCGCGGGCTGGCCGCTGTGCTCGACGGCCGGCGCATCGTCGCGGTCGAGGCGCGGCGCCCCGCTCTGCGCCGCGCGCTGCCCAAGGATCTCGGCCAGCGGCTGACCGGCGCGCGCGTCACCGCGCTTCGCCGCCGCGCCAAATATGGACTGATCGACACCGACCGCGGCGACACATTGATCTTTCATCTGGGCATGTCGGGACGGTGGCGGATCGATCCGGGCGAAGTGGAGAAGCACGACCATTTCGTGATCAGCACCGACGATGGTCACCGGATCGCGCTCAACGACCCGCGACGATTCGGATCGCTCGATCTTGAGCGAACCGATGCGCTCGATGCGTGGCCGCCGATCGCCGCGCTCGGGCCCGAGCCGTTCGACCTCACCGCTCCCGGACTCAAACGGAGGCTGAGCGGCCGCAATGCGGCGATCAAATTGCTTCTGCTTGACCAGGGAATCGTCGCCGGACTGGGCAATATCTACGTCTGCGAAGCGCTGTTCCGGGCGCGGATCCACCCGCGGCGGGCCGGCGGTTCGGTTTCGCTTGACCGGCTCAAGCGCCTGGTTCCGGCGATCCACGCGGTGCTCGAGGAGGCGATCGCGGCGGGCGGATCGAGCTTGCGCGATTTCGCCAGCCCCGACGGCGAGCTCGGCTATTTCTCCAAGCAATTCTCGGTCTATGGGCGCGAGGGCGAGCCGTGCGCGTGCGGCGGCCTCGTCAAGCGCATCGTCCAGGGCGGCCGCTCGACCTTTTACTGTCCTCGCTGTCAGCGATGACGCGGCTTGGCCGCTCGCGACATGGTTGACCTTTTGCCCCTTGCTGACTAGGGGAACCCGCATGTCGGCGCGGCCGTTTGGCTTTCGCGCCGCTTTTTCATTCTAGTCATACCGCTTTTTCATTCAGTCATACGGCACGAGGACTTTTAGATGGCGAATACGCCGCAATCCAAGAAGCGCATCCGCCGCAACGCGGCGCGTCAGACGATCAACCATTCGCGCGTCAGCCGCATCCGTACCTTTATCAAGGCGTGCGAATCGGCGATTGCGGCGGGCACCAAGGCCGATGCAGCCGAAGCGCTCAAGCGCGTCCAGCCCGAAATGATGCGCGGCGTCGCGCGCGGCGTGCTGCACAAGAATACTGCGTCGCGGAAGATTTCGCGCTTGTCGAAGCGGATCGCAGCGCTCGGCTAGAAACCGCAACGGCGCCGTTCGTTCGAATCAATCGCGCCCCATTTCGGGACTTTTCACGGGCTGTCGGGCAACCGGCGGCCCGTTTCGATTCCGCACTGTTCGAAAAATGTAGCAATTCCGGCGATTCGTTTGGATGGGTGATTCATCGAAGAGCGCAAAATCGCTGCTTTTCAGCGATTTATCGCAACTATCGGCCTGACTCCTGTGTCAAGTGCCATTATTTCACATTTGTGAAAAAACGGGCCTTGAATGCTGGCTCCGAGGCTCGCAGAACCGTCATTCCAGGCGCGAATCCGCGCGGGGGCAAGAGAGAATGACGGTGTTGGGCGCGCGACTCGGGGTCGCTCGCAGCAAGCTGCTTTTGACTCTCCTGTCGGGGGCAGAGTTGGAGGCGCAGCGAGTGCAAGGCGGAGGGTCGAATTCATTGACTGACCTCGCCGAAGCGCCGGCCGCAGCGCCAGCCGAAGTGCTGGTCGCCGCACCGCTCGAGGCGGCGTGGGAAAATATCCGCGGCGGACTTCGGCGGGACCTTGGCGTGCGCACCTTCGACGGTTGGCTGCGGCCTGCCGAACTCGGCCGATTCGCGCCCGATACTGGAACGCTCGACATTGTCATGCCGAGCGAATTCATGGCCGACTGGGTACGCTCGCATTTCGGCGAACGCTTGCTGCTCGCGTGGAAGACCGTGTTGCCGGTGGTCCGCGACGTGCAGATCGTCGCCGCCGCCGACGGGCCGCGGCCGGCGCCCTTGCTGATCCTCGAGGAGCATCGCGCGCCCGCCGAGCGCGATCCCAATGCGCCCAATTTCGACCCGCGCTATCGCTTCGAAACCTTTGTCGTGGGCAAGGCCAATGAAGTCGCCGCGACCGCCGCGCGGACGCTCGCGACGTCGCCCGGCGTGACCTTCAATCCGTTGTTCATTCATGGCGGAACCGGGCGCGGCAAAACCCATTTGCTCCATGCCATCGGCCAGGCCTTTCTCGAATGCCGCCCGGGCGCCCGCGTCGTCTCAATGTCGGCCGAAAAATTCATGGTCGAGTTCGTCCGCGCGCTGAAGGAAAACGACACGATCGGCTTCAAGGGCCGGTTGCGCTCGGCCGACCTGCTGCTGATCGACGACGTCCAATTCATCGCCGGCAAGGATTCAACCCAGGAAGAATTCTTTCACACGATGAACGATATCATCACCGCCGGACGGCGGCTGGTGATCACCTCGGACCGCGC
>JBDSTQ010000058.1:0-3533 GCA_039928195.1 Sphingomicrobium sp. | reverse complement strand
TTGATCGGCGTCGGCCGCGACCTGGTCGAAGGCGCGCTCGACACGAGTGAGGATGTTGCCCCCCTCGCTCAAATCGAGCGCGCCGAGACCGAATTGTACAAGGTCGCCGAAGAAGGCGGCGCCGAGGGCCGCGCGCTGAGTTTCGGCGAAGCGGCGAAAGCCTCGATTCGCAACGCCGAGGCAGCGCTCAATCGCGGCGGCGGCTTGACTGGCACAACCACCGGTTTCGCCGGATTGAATTCGCGCATCGGCGGGCTTCAACGCTCGGACCTGGTGATCATCGCCGGGCGCCCGGGCATGGGCAAAAGCGCGCTCGCCACCAACATGGCGTTCAGCGCCGCCGAACGTTTCCTGCAGGACCAGGCCGACGGCATCGAGCCGAAGCAATCGGCGGGCGCGCCGATCGCTTTCTTCAGCCTCGAAATGTCGGCCGAGCAGCTCGTCACGCGCGTCCTGTCCGAGCAGGCGCAGGTGACCTCGGAGCAAATTCGCACGGGCAATATCGGGCGCAACGAATTCGCGTCGTTCGCGCGCACCGCTGACCGTTTGAACAGCCTCCCATTCTATATCGACGACACGCCCGGGCTGACCATCGCGGCGCTGCGCGCGCGCGCGCGGCGGATGAAGCGGCAGAAGAATATTTCGATGATCGTGGTCGATTATCTGCAATTGCTCCAGGGCACCGGGCGCGGCAGCGCGGGCGACAATCGCGTCCAGGAAATCTCCGAGATCAGCCGCGGGTTGAAGCAATTGGCGAAGGAGCTCGACGTGCCGGTAATCGCGCTGTCGCAATTGAGCCGCGCGGTCGAACAGCGCGAGGACAAGCGCCCACAATTGTCCGACCTGCGCGAATCGGGGTCGATCGAGCAGGACGCCGATATCGTGATGTTCATCTATCGCGAGGAATATTATCTCAAAAGCCACGAGCCCAAGCATCCGATCCCCGGCGACCCGCCCGAAGTCTTCACCGCGTTCGAGGAATGGGAAGCCAAACATCGCCAGATCGAGGGCATGGCCGAATTGATCATCGCGAAGAACCGTCACGGCGCGACCGGCAAGGAGCGGCTGCGTTTCTTGGGCCGCTTCACCAAGTTCAGCGATCCGGCCGACGAGCAACGGCTGCCCGAGATGCGCGACTAGTCCGCGCGAGTCACGTTTGGGGGGCGGGCGCGGGGGCGCCGGGTGCTCGGCCCGGCGCCCCTGCTGCGTTCAGGGGGCAGCCGACGACCAGTGGATGTGGACGATGCGCCATTTGCCGCCGCTGCGGCGAAGCACCATGGTTTCGGTGGTCGCGCGGTCAACCGGGGTGCCATTGAAGCTGCCGCTGGTCCGGCCGTTGCTCGCGATCCACGCGAAATTGCCGCTGGCATGGCCGCTGCGCGCGGTGATGACGTCGGTCACACCGCGCGAATATTCGATATCGCCGTCAAGATGCACTGCCTGATATTCGGCGCGGTTCTGCTCGACATGGCCGCTTTCGAAGATCAGCGCGTCGCCGGCCATCAGCGCCAGCGCGCCTTTGCCGTCGCCGGTTTTCAAGGCGTGGTGAAAGCGGTCGACCACCGCGGCGGCGGGGCGCGCAACGGGTTCGACCAAGAGCGACGGGGTGGCCGCAGCGGCGGCGGCGAGCAAGGCAATGAACAGCATTAATCCTCCAGTAAATTGGGGTCGCGAAGGCCGTCGCCGATCGTCGCGCGCGGGCGGTCGGCCTCGCTGCTGGTGACCGGATAAGCGCAATAATCGGCGGCGTAGAAAGCGCTCGGACGATGATTGCCCGACATTCCGATGCCGCCGAACGGCGCGTTCGATGGTGCGCCATTGGTCGGCTTGTTCCAGTTGATCACTCCGGCGCGGACATTGGCCCAGAAGCGGTCGTACATTTCGGGGGTGCCGCCGACGAGGCTCGCGGCGAGGCCGAACGCGGTGCGGTTGGCGGCGTCGATCGCGGTGTCGAAATCCTTGACCCGGATGAGTTGCAGCACTGGCCCGAAAATCTCCTCGTCGGGGAGGTCTTTGACGTCGGTCACGTCGATCAGTGCGGGGGTCAGATAGGGCCGCTCCTCGTACGGCCGGTCAAGCCGCCGCAAGGGCGTTCCGCCCTTCATCATCAGATTGAGCCACTGTTCCTGCACCTGGTCGGCGGCGGCGGTATCGATGACGGGGCCCATGAACGGCTGCGGATCAGCGAACGGATGATCGACAATCAGGCGGTCGATCAGCTGCTCGACGGCCGCGAGCAGTTCTTCGTGCTGTCCATCCTCGACGATCAGGCGGCGCGCGGCGGTGCACCGCTGACCAGCGCTGAGGAACGCCGACTGGACGACGATCACCGCCGCGGCGTCGATATCCTTGGCATCCCACACCACCAGCGGATTATTGCCGCCAAGCTCAAGCGCGAGAATCTTGTGCGGGGTTTCGGCAAACTGGCGATGGAGCGCCATTCCGGCGCGCGCCGAGCCGGTGAACAGCAAGCCGTCGATGCCCGGTTGGCCGGCCAGCGCGCGGCCCTCATTGGGTCCGCCGATGAGCAAGCGAATGACGCCTTCGGGGACGCCGGCTTCGTGGAAGCAGCGGACCAGCATTTCGCCCGTTGCCGGAGTCTTTTCCGAAGGCTTGAACACCAGTGCATTGCCGGCAATCAGCGCCGGCACAATGTGTCCGTTGGGCAGATGCGCGGGGAAATTATACGGACCGAGGACGGCGAGCACGCCATGCGGCTTGTGGCGCAACGCGATCTTGTTGCCGAGCGCGGCCTCGAGCCGCCGCTGCGGCGTGCGCTCGGCGAACGCATCGACCGAAATCTGCACCTTGTTGATCACCGCGCCGACCTCGGTCCGCGCTTCCCAATACGGTTTGCCGGTTTCGCGCGCGATGAGCGTCGCGAATTCCTCCTCTTTGGCGCGCACGGCATTGGCGAAGCGGCGCATGGTTTCGATTCGGAACGAGACCGAATGCGCGGCCCAGGCGGGCCACGCGGCGCGCGCCGCCGCGACCTCGACGGCGGCGTCGCCGAGCGGCCCGGACCAAATCTCCTCGCCAGTCGCGGGATCGGTGGAGATCAGCGAAGCCATGGTCGTCCGCTCAACCACCGGCATGTTCCCGTCAAGCTGCGCCATCGTCACCCATTGCTCCGCCCATCGCCCGGATCGCTGTAACCTTGTCGTTGAACGGCTGCCAGTCGTCACGCTCGGCAATCGCCGCCCAGATCGCCTCGACCTCGGCAATGTGGAGCGAGCATGGGCCGGCACCCGACCAATAGGGATGCGTCGGCGCGCGGCCACGACCGTCGAGCAATGCGGCGAGCGCGCGGAATTGCTCGGCCGAATAAGCGTCCGCGCCGGGATCGCGCCCGCCGCGCCAGTCGAACAGGATGCGGTCGATGGTCGCGGCGCGAGTCGCCAGCGCGCGGATCAGCGCGCCCGCGAGCGCACGGTCGTCGAGGCCAGGCGCGATGCCGAGGCGGCGAACGAGCGCGGCGACCAGCGCCTGCTCAAACCGGCCGCCCCATGCTTCGAGCAGCGCCGACAATGCGG
>JBDSTQ010000057.1:0-4661 GCA_039928195.1 Sphingomicrobium sp. | reverse complement strand
GTTGAGGATTTCCTTTTCCTTGCCCTGGGCGCGATCGTCGATGTCGCGGATGGTATCGTCGGTCAGTTTCTGGACCTCGGCCTCGAGCCGCTTGCGCTCATCCTCGCTGATGTCGTGCTTTTTCTCGTCCTGCTTCAATTGGTCCATTCCGTCGCGGCGGACATTGCGCACCGCGATCCGTGCTTTTTCGGCATATTGGCCGACCAGCTTGGCGAGCTCCTTGCGGCGCTCCTCGGTCAAATCGGGGATCGGCAGGCGGATCATCTGCCCGTCGGTGATCGGGTTGAGCCCGAGCCCCGCCGAGCGGATCGCCTTTTCGACCGGCTGGACGTTCGATCGGTCCCACACCTGGACCGAGATCATTCGCGCTTCGGGCACCGACACCGTCGCAACCTGATTGAGCGGCATGTTGCTGCCATAAACTTCGACCTGGACCGGATCGAGCAGAGCGGTCGAGGCACGCCCGGTGCGCAGGCCGCCAAGGTCGTGACTGAGCGAATCGAGCGCGCCCGTCATCCGGCGCTTGAGATCCGCGGTGCTCATCGTCGTGGTCATTGTTCACTCCTGGTCCGAGACGATCGTCGCGATGCCATCCCCGGCGAGCACCTTGGCGAGGTTGCCCGGCTGGCGGATGTTGAACACGACGATCGGAATATTATTGTCGCGGCACAGCGCGACGGCGGAAGCGTCCATCACCTTCAAATTGTCCGAGAGAACGCGATCGTAGCTCAGGCTGTCATAGCGCGTGGCGCTTTTGTCGATTTTCGGATCGGCGGTGTAGACCCCGTCGACGCTGGTGCCCTTGAACAAGGCGTCGCAGCCCATTTCAGCGGCCCGCAGCGCGGCCGCGGTGTCGGTCGTGAAAAACGGATTGCCGGTGCCCGCCGCGAACAGCACGATGCGCCCCTTCTCAAGATGACGAAGCGCGCGCCGGCGGATGTAGGGCTCACTCACCGAGGCCATCGGGATCGCCGACTGGACGCGGGTATCGACGCCTTGCTTCTCGAGCGCGTTCTGCAGCGCGAGCGCGTTCATCACCGTCGCCAGCATGCCCATATAGTCGGCGGTCGCGCGGTCGAAGCCCTTGGCCGCAGCCGCCATCCCGCGAAAAATGTTGCCGCCGCCGACTACCAGGCACAGCCCGGGGCATTTGTTGCGCGCCGCGGCGATCTCGCTCGCCAGCGCGGCGACGGCGTCGGGATCGATCCCGAATTGCCCCTGCCCCATCAAGGCTTCGCCCGACAGCTTCAGCAAAATGCGATTGAAACGCGGACGGGTCATGCGCTGGGTGCTCGATTGGCCATGGCTCGGGACTGGGTCGCTCTTATGGCGAGGGCACGCGGTTGCCAACCTGTAACAAGCGATGCACCCTGTTGCGCCAGGGGGCGACGCATGGCCAGCGTGTTTCTGAGCTACGACCGCACGGACAGCGACCGCGCGCGCCTGATCGCCGCCGCGCTGGAAAAAGCCGGCCATGCCGTATGGTGGGATCGGCACATCGCGGGCGGCGCGCAGTTTAGCAAGGAGATCGAGGCAGCGCTGAAGGCTGCGGACGCAGTGGTGGTTTTGTGGTCGGCGCAATCGGTCGAAAGTGCGTGGGTTCGTGACGAAGCTGCGGCCGGACGCGATAGTGCGCGGCTGGTGCCGGTCCTGATCGACAACACTGAGCCGCCGCTGGGCTTTCGCCAATATCAAAGCATCGACTTGTCGGGCTGGAAGGGCCGCGGACGCGCACCCCGCCTGGAGGATCTGACCAGGTCGATTGCGGCGCTTTCGGCAAGCCCGGCCGCGACCACCGGCGGGCCCCTCCCGGTGGCCAAACACCCGGCACACGGCGGTGGACACAGGGTCAAGCTCGCGGTCATCATTGCGGCGCTGGTCATTGTGGTCGCAGCAACATTGTTCGTGCTGCGCGGCCGGCCCGAGCGATCGATCCAGACCGTCGCCGTAGCCGCCGCGGACGCCTCGGCAGAGCCGCTCGCTCGCGACCTGTTGGTCAAGCTGGGGAGTCTGCAGTCGGCACAATCGGGCTCGATGCAGTTGGTCCGCGGGGATCGCGACAAGTCTAAATCCGCGGATTTGCTGTTCGAAATCGGCGGGGATCCGTCCGCGGCCACGCCCGCGGCCACGCTGGTCCTGACGACGGGCGACAACCGGAATGTTCTGTGGTCGGCCGACCTGACCGAGGATCGCGGCGGCCTTGCCGATTTGAAACAGCGTGCTGCGTTCACTGCTGCGCGAGTGCTGGGATGTGTGTTGGAAGCGACCGCGCCGGGCGAATCCTCCCCCCTCGCGCAAGACGCTTTGAAGCTTTACCTCAACGCCTGCGCGCTCCTCGGCGACACCGATCCGAGCGACTCGAGTCAGCTTATCTCCGCACTCCAGACCGTGATCCGGCAGGCGCCACGCTTCAAACCCGCGTGGGCCAAGTTCCTGGTGGCGCAAACCGCTCGCTATCAGGACGCCGGCGTCGAGGAGCGAAAGGAGATCGCAGCGGACTTCCGACGCCACATTGCCGCAGCCCGACAGATCGATCCGAACATGCCGGAAGCTTTCCTGGCCGAACTCGAATTGATTCCCGCACCGTTCTTTTTCGACCAGATCAAGTTGGCCGACCAGGCGCTGAAGGCCGGCCCGGAAAATCCACTCGTCTTGAGCGGTCGCGCACTGGCGTTGCTGGTTGTTGGCCGCCTAGATGCTGCCGTACATGATGCGAGGCGCGCCAAAATCCTCGATCCACTGTCTCCAGCAATTCGCAATCAATATATCCAGGCGCTCGCCTTCGTCGGCCGGATCGATGCCGCCAAGGCGGAGCTGGCGGAAGCCGAAAAGCTTTGGCCCGGAGCCAGCACGGTCTTGTTTGAACGATTTCGGCTCAATTCGCGCATCGGCGATCCAACGGATGCCCTGCAACTGATTCGATCGGGCGCTTATCAGGGAAACCGCGGACTCGAAGCCTTTCTTGAAGCTCGCATCCAGCCGACCAAGCCGAATGTCGATCGCGCGATCCAGCTGGCGATGTCGAACCGCACGGAATCGGCGGATTGGCTCGCTGAAGTCATTCAGGCGCTCGGGCAATTCGACAAGAGAGACGAAGCATTTGCGATCCTGCTTGCGCACCAAGACGCCCGCGAAATACCGTATTTCGTGGACACGTTGTTCCGTCCTCCGCAGGCCAGTTTACGCGCCGATCCGCGCTTCATGCTTGTCGCCTCGCGCTTCGGCTTGGTGGATTATTGGCGGCGCAGCGGCGACTGGCCGGACTTTTGCGCCGACCCCGACTTGCCCTACGACTGTCAGGCCGAAGCAGCGAAGCTCGGCTGACCTCAGAAGAGCGGAGCCGAAGCCCCCGATCTTGCTTGCGCCATTGTGCGCGTGCTGTCGCGCGCTGGACCAGCGCCGACTGCCTTGACGGCTAGCGCGGGTGGCCGCACCTTGCGCGACAAGGGGGCGAGCACGTGGCGAATGTGTTCCTGAGCTATGATCACGAGGACATCGCCCTCGCCAAGCCGCTCGCGCTGGCGCTGGAAAAGGCCGGCCACACCGTGTGGTACGACCGTCACATCCACGGCGGCGCGCAATATAGCCATAAGATCGAGCAGGCGCTCGACGCCGCCGACGCAGTGATCGTGCTGTGGAGCCCGCGCTCGCTCGAGAGCGCGTGGGTGCGCGACGAGGCCGCGGAAGCGCGAGATCGCGGCAAGCTGGTTCCGCTGACCATCGCCGGAGTCACGCCGCCGATGGGTTTCCGCCAGTTCCAGACGATCGAGCTTGGAAATTGGAACGGGCGCGGCAAGGTGCCCAAGCTCGACGCTCTGCTTGAGGCCGTGAATAGCCAGGCAGCCGAAGCGAGCGCATTGCCCTCTGCTAAACCGGCCCTTGCGGCTGCGCCGCAGCGGGCACCGGCAAGCCCGTCTCGCCGTCGTCTCGGCCTTGTTGTCGGCGGCGCCGCAGTAATTACCGCGCTTGGCGGCGGGCTCGCATGGGAGCTGCTTAGCCAAAGCGGCTTGCCGGTAGTCGAGGTTGCGGCGGCCAATTCCTCGCCGCGCTCGCAGGCCGCCGCAAGCGACCTGTTCGTGAAGCTGGGCAGCTTGGCGCAAGTCGGTGAAGGCAAGTGGCAACTGATCGATTCGGCTTCGGCGCCAAAACATCCTGATTTCGTGTTCCGGACGGCTGATACCGGCTCCTCGGCGAGTCCGCAGGCCAATCTGGTGCTGCTCGATGGTCAGGATTCGAGTTTGCTGTGGTCGCATGAATTCCAGTCCCCGGCTGGCGGCGAGGCCGATTTGCGTCAACAACTGTCGTTGACGGCGGGACGCGTGCTCGGCTGTGCGCTGGAAACTCGCGATGCTGGCGGGCTTCGCCGCGACCTGCTGAAAACCTTTCTCAACGTCTGCGCAACGCTCGCGGAAAATAGCGTGATGGAGCCCGGCCAAACCACTCGCCCGTTGCGCCAGATCGTCACCAAAGTGCCTAAGTTCACCCCGGCTTGGGGCCGTTTGCTCAGCGCCGACATTACTCAGGTCGATATTTCGGAACCGAATAGCGCCGAAGCGGTGGCGATGGCCCGCGAACTTCGCAACGACATGGAAACGGTCCGCAGTATCGCACCCGATCTTCCCGAACTCGCATTGGCTGAAGTCAGTATGATGCCACGAACC
>JBDSTQ010000056.1:0-6319 GCA_039928195.1 Sphingomicrobium sp. | reverse complement strand
CCGCACTCCGCGCCGCGCTCGCCTCCGATCATTCGAACATGGCGGCGGAAAATGGCGTCGATGTCGCGTTCGAAGATGGCGGCGACTTGCCGCTCGATGAAACCGATCAGGATCTCGGCCGCATCTTTACCGCCGCGCGGGAGGCGGCCGAGGCCGGCGTCGTGCCAATCTTCCTCGGCGGCGACCATATGGTTACGTTTCCGATCGTGTCCGGTCTCGCCGAGGTCCACGATGCCATCAACATCTTGCACTTCGACGCGCACCCCGATCTCTATCAGGACTTCGGCGGCGACCCGCTCAGCCATGCCTCGCCGTTCGCGCGGATCATGGAGGGCGGGTTCGCCAAGCGCCTCGTCCAGGTCGGCATCCGCACGATGAACCAACATTGCCGCGAACAGGTCGAGACTTACGGCGTTGAGGTCGTCGAAATGCGCGACTTCAGCCCAGATCACGTACCCATCCCCGAAGCGCCGCTGTACATCAGCATCGACCTCGACGCGCTCGACCCGGCGTTCGCTCCCGGCGTCTCGCACCATGAGCCGGGCGGGCTCTCGACGCGCGATATTCTCGCCGTGCTATCGCGGGTGCGCGGCGGCATTATCGGCGCAGACGTGGTCGAATATAATCCGTCGCGCGACATCAACGCCATGACCGCGACCGTCGCCGCCAAGCTCGTCAAGGAATTGGCGGCGCTGGTCGATTAAACCTCCGCCGGCGGCGGAGGCTTGTGGGTTGGAGCATGCGGCGGTTCGATGTCCGCGGGCAGTTCGTCGTGGAACGCGCCTTCCCATTTGGCGACGACGCTCGATGCCACCGCATTGCCGACGACGTTGGTCGCCGAGCGGCCCATGTCGAGAAAGTGGTCGACCGCGAGGATCAGCAACAGCCCCGCCTCGGGGATTTTGAACAATGACAGCGTCGCCGAAATCACCACCAGGCTCGCGCGCGGGACGCCGGCGACGCCCTTCGAAGTGATCATCAGCACGAGCAGCATGGTGATCATCTGCCCGATGCTGAGGTCGATGCCGTAGGCTTGGGCGATGAAGATCGTCGCGAAGGTCATGTACATCATCGAGCCATCGAGATTGAACGAATAGCCCAGCGGCAGGACGAAGCTGGCGATGCGCGGGGGCACGCCGAAGCGGTCGAGCGCTTCCAAGGTGCGCGGGTAAGCCGCCTCCGACGAAGCGGTCGAGAAAGCGAGCACAATCGGATCGCGGATGTAGCGCACCAGATGGCGTGTGCGCGGACCGATCACCGCGAACGCCGCGCCGATCAGCAGCGCCCACAAGATGATCAGCCCGAGGTAGAAACTGCCGACAAACTTGCCGAAGGTGAACAGGATCTCCGGCCCGCGCTCGGCGATCGCGCTGGCGACCGCGGTGAACACCGCGAACGGCGCGAAGCGCATCACATAATCGGTGATCTGGAGCATCACCGAAACCAGCGATTCAACCCCGCGGACGATCGGCTTGCCCTTGTCGCCGATCGCGGTCAGTGCGACCCCGAAGAAGATCGAGAAGATGACGATCGGGAGGATTTCATTGGTGCTCATCGCCTCGACGATCGAGGCTGGCACCAGGTGGGTGACGAAATCCTTCAGATTGAAGGCGGCAGTTTCGACTCCACTGGCGGCGGTGGCGGGCGGGATCGGCAGATTGAGCCCGACGCCCGGCTGCAGGAGATTGACGAGGATCAGGCCAAGCGTGAGCGAAACCAGGCTGGCGCCGATGAACCAGCCGAGCGCGCGCGCGCCGACCCGGCCCAAGGCGGCGATGTCGCCCATGTGCGCGATCCCCGCGACCAACGTCGCGAACACCAACGGCGCGATGATCATCTTTATGAGACGCAGGAATAAAGCGGTGACGATGCTGAGATATTCGGCGATCTGCTTCAGTTGCGCGGCCGACGCAGGCGAGCCGTCGTCGATCGCTGCGTTGATCGCCCAGCCAGCGATGATCCCGAGCACCAGCGCGATCAGGATATAGCGCGTCAGTTTTTTCGCCATTCGTCTCCCCTTCGTGGGCAACCCAAGCGGCGCGGCCGCGCGGCGTCAAGCTTGCGCGGAGCGCGCGCCGCTGGCTAGGGCCGAATGCATGACCGACGATGTGCTGACATTCGGCCGCGACATCCTCCATGACGAAGCGCGCGCGCTCGATGCGCTCGCCGACAGTCTTGGCGCGGCATTCGCGCAGGCGGTTGCCCTGATCCTCGCGTGCGACGGCAAATTGATCGTCAGCGGGCTTGGGAAATCGGGCCATGTCGGACGCAAGATCGCGGCGACCTTCGCCTCCACCGGCACCACCGCGATCTTTCTTCATCTCGCCGAAGCGATCCATGGCGATCTCGGCATGGCCGCGGGTGGGGATGTTGCCATCCTTATTTCGCACAGCGGCGAGACCGCCGAGCTCGAGCCGGTGATCGACCATTTCGTCCACGCCGCAATCCCGATCATCGCGATCACCGCGCAGGCGGGTTCAATGCTTGGCGAAGCGGCGACGGCGCCGCTGATTTTGCCGCACTGGCCCGAGGTCGGCCCCGAAGCGGTCGCCCCGACGACCTCGACCACCATGACATTGGCGCTCGGCGATGCTCTGGCGATGTGCGTGATGCGCGGGCGCGGCTTCACGCGCACCGATTTCGGACGGCTTCACCCGGGCGGGGCGCTCGGCGCACGGCTGAAGCCGGTCAGCCGGCTGATGCATTCGGGCGACGCTGTGCCGCTGACCGGCGCGGCCAGCTCGATGCACGATGCGATCGTCGAAATGTCGGCCAAGCGGCTCGGCGTGGTCGGCGTGGTCGACGAAGCCGGCGCGCTCGCAGGGGTGATCACCGACGGCGATTTGCGCCGCAACATCGAGCGCGGGCTCGACCACAAAGCGGCCGAATTCATGTCCGCTGAGCCCAAGACGATCGCGCCCGACGCACTGGTCGACGATGCACTTACCCTGTTCGAGGAGCATCGCATCACGACCTTGTTCGTTGTCGCGGACGGTAAACCGGTCGGGGTGCTCCACATCCACGACTGTCCATCTGTGCGATGAGCGCGACGATCTTGATCCCGGCGCGGTTTCAGTCGACGCGCTATCCGGGCAAGCCGCTGGTCGAACTCAAAGGCGCAAGCGGCGCGGCCAAAGCGCTGATCCAGCGCAGCTACGAAGCCGCCAAACGCATCGCCGGAGTCGATGGCGTGTTCGTGGTCACCGACGACGCCCGCATCGCCGATGCCTGCACCGCGTTCGGAGCGGGGGTGATCATGACGTCGCCTGAATGCCGCAACGGCACCGAACGCTGCGCCGAAGCGCTTGCCCAGCTCCACGAACCCGGTTTGGTGATCAATTTCCAGGGCGATGCCTTGCTCACCCCGCCCAGTTTCGTCGAGGCGCTGATTGCGCGCATGGCGAGTGACCGCGATGCCTTGGTCGCGACTCCCGCGCTGCGGCTGCGCAGTGCCGAGGTCCGCGCATTGCAGGCCGAGGAAGCCGCCGGTCGGGTTGGTGGCACCAGCGTGGTGTCCGACGCTCAGGGTCACGCGCTCTATTTCTCCAAGCGGCTGATTCCATATTTGCCGCACGGAGCGTTGGACGGCGAGATGTCGCCGATCCGGCTCCATGTGGGCGTCTATGCCTATCGGCCCGAAGCGCTCGAACGCTATGTCGCGACGCCGGTGAGCGACTATGAGACGCTCGAAGGACTCGAGCAATTGCGCTTCCTCGTCGCCGGGATGCCAATCGCGGTGGTCGAGGTCGCGACCCCGCCGTTCGCGTTGCGCGAACTCAACAACCCCGAGGACGTCGCGCCGATCGAGCAGGCATTGATCGAGGCCGGGCTCGAATGAGTTTCTGGGATGCGCTCGACGCCAAGTATCGCGTGATCCTGTGCGACGTGTGGGGCGTGGTCCACGATGGCGTCCAACTCTATTCCAACGCCGCCGAGCGCCTCGCTGGGTGGCGCGCCGAGGGGCGGCAAGTGATCCTTGTCACCAACGCCCCGCGCACCGCCGACGCGGTCGAGGCCCAGCTCGGCCGCATTGGCCTGCCGTGCGATTGCTGGGACGGCATCGCCACCAGCGGCGAGGCTGGAATTGCCGCGCTCAACGCGCTGAAACGGCCGGTCGGCTTCGTCGGCACCGCCGGCGACCGCGCGGTGCTCGAAGGTCGCGGCGTGCCGATTGCGGCGGGCGATGGCTTTACCGACCTCGCCTGCACCGGGCTTGAGGAGCGTCGTCCCAACGTCACCGACTATGCCACCGACTTGCGCCGCTGGCAGGCGCGCGGGGTTGTGCTCCACTGCCTCAACCCCGATCGCCTGGTCGTCCGCGGCGGCGTCCCCGAACCCTGCGCGGGCGTGATCGCCGACGCTTATGAAGCGCTCGGCGGCAAAGTCGCCTGGTACGGCAAGCCCCACCGCGCGATCTACGACCATGCGCTCCACCTGGCCGCCGACCCGCCGCGCGCAGCCGTGCTCGCGGTCGGCGATGCGCTGCGCACCGACGTGCTCGGCGCCGCGCGCTTCGGTCTCGATTGCGTTTTTGTCGCGGGCGGGATCCACGCCGGCGAGCCGTTCCCCGCGGACTTCGCCAGCGAGCACGGTCTTGGCGACTGGCGCCCGGTAGCGATTGTCGACGGGCTCGCCTAAACAAGCGCGATGCAACTCCTCGGACGCTCCGTCGGGCTCGACCAGCCTTTGTTCCTCATCGCCGGACCGTGCGTGGTCGAAAGCGAGGAACTGCAAATGCGCACGGCCGAGCGCTTGAAACAAATCACCGACAAGCTCGGCATATTGTTCATCTTCAAATCCTCCTTCGACAAGGCCAATCGCAGCAGCGGCACCAGCTTCCGCGGCCCCGGAATGGACGAGGGCCTGCGCATCCTCGAGAATGTCCGCGCGAAGCTCGGCTGTCCGATCCTCACCGATGTCCATGACATCCCGCAGGTCAAACCGGTCGCCGAAGTGGTGGACATGCTTCAGACCCCGGCGTTCCTCGCCCGCCAGACCGATTTCATCCACGCGGTCGCGGCGTGCGGCAAGCCGGTCAACATCAAGAAGGCGCAGTTCATGGCGCCGCACGACATGAAGAATGTGGTCGATAAAGCGCGCGCGGCGGCGACGGCGGCGGGGGTCGAACCGGACTCGATCACGGTGTGCGAGCGCGGCGTCTCGTTCGGCTACAACAATCTTGTCAGCGACATGCGCGGGCTGGCGATCATGCGCGAAACCGGCTGTCCGGTGGTGTTCGACGCGACTCACAGCGTGCAATTGCCGGGCGGGCAGGGGACCAGTTCGGGTGGTCAGCGCGAGCATGTTCCGGTGCTCGCCCGCGCCGCGGTCGCGACCGGTATCTCGGGACTGTTCATGGAAACCCATCCCGACCCCGCCAACGCGCTGTCGGACGGCCCCAACGCGTGGCCGCTCGACCGCATGGAAAACCTGCTGACGACGTTGGTCGCGATCGACGCATTGGTGAAAGCGCGGGGCTTCGAGGAACAATCGCTGTGACCGACACGGTCTTCATCCAGGCCAATGCGCGGCAGATGCTCGGGGCGCGAATTTCAGCGTTCAGTTACGCACGGCAAAGCGCCGTGCCCGACAGTTTCGATGTCAAGATCATTGCCGCCGAGGATTTCCCCCGGCTGATGCGCCCTGGCCAATCGATCCTGCGCGGCGGCCACGTTCGCGCGTGGGAGCCCGACGATCTGCAAAGCTTCACCCCGCTGCGCTTCGCCCCGCCAAGTATGATGGGATTTACTGGTCGCGCCGTGGTCACCGACCCCGATTGCTTCGGGGTGGGGGACGTTGCCGAGCTGTTCCGCCGCGATCTTCACGGCAAGCCGATCTGGGCGGTGCCCCGACCCGGCCACAACGGCCAGGCGGACTATCTCGCGACCTCGGTGCTGCTGCTCGACTGCGCTCAGCTCAAACATTGGGACTTCGACCGCGATCTCGACGACTTGTTCGCGCAGCGCTTCGATTATGTCGACTGGATCGAATTGAAGCCCGAGGACCGCGCCAACATCGGCCACCTCGAGTCCGAGTGGAACAGCTTTGACCAGCTCACGCCGGCGACAAAAATCCTCCACACCACCAAGCGCCGGACGCAGCCGTGGAAGACCGGCTTGCCGGTCGATTACACCTTGCGTGAAAGCGGACCGCTCGATGTCCTCCGCCGCCTCGTCAACCGCCGCTACCAGGCGCATCCCGACCCCAACCAGGAAGCCTATGTCTTTGCCTTGCTTGGCGACATGGTCGCCGCCGGCGTGGTGACCAAAAATGAGTTGGTCGAAGAGATGGCCGCCAACCACATCCGCCATGATTCGCT
>JBDSTQ010000055.1:0-13326 GCA_039928195.1 Sphingomicrobium sp. | reverse complement strand
GGCCGTTTTTGAGGCCATCGATCTTCGCCACATCCTTGTCGACGCACGCCACCTGGTGGCCGAAATCGGCGAAGCAGGCGCCGGACACCAGCCCAACATAGCCGGTGCCGATCATCGCGATACGCATGGGGGAATCCGTCGGTTGATTAAGGGTCGCGCGCTCTTAGCGAACCGGGCCCCGATTACCAACGCCTCGATTTTACCTGAAACCTGCGCTACAGGCCCTCGCCTCCCGATGAACGCCACAACGCTCCCTAAGCCCCGCCGCGTGGGCCTGGTCTCGCTCGGCTGTCCCAAGGCGTTGGTCGACAGCGAGCGGATCATGACCCGGCTGCGCGCCGACGGCTATCACATGTCGCCCGACTATGCCGGCGCCGACGTGGTGCTGGTCAACACCTGCGGTTTTCTCGACAGCGCCAAGGAGGAAAGCCTCGAGGCGATCGGCGAGGCGATTGCCGAGAACGGCCGGGTGGTTGTCACCGGCTGCATGGGCAAGGAAGCGGACGTGATCCGCGCGCGGTTCCCGCAAGTGCTCGCGATCACCGGCCCGCAGCAATATGAGGAGGTCGTCGCCGCGGTCCACGAGGCCGCCCCGCCCGCGTTGTCGCCCTATCTCGATTTGGTCCCGCAGGCCGACCCTGGAGCGGGCCTGAAACTCACCCCGCGCCACTACAGCTATGTCAAAATCTCCGAAGGCTGCAACCACCGCTGCGCCTTTTGCATCATCCCGTCGATCCGCGGCGACCTTGTCAGCCGCCGCCCCGACGCCATCCTTCGCGAGGCCGAGAAACTGGTCGCCGCGGGGACACGGGAGCTGCTGGTAATCAGCCAGGACACCAGCGCATACGGGCTCGACCTCAAGCATGCGTCATGGCCGTGGCACGGGGAGCCAGTCCGCGCGCACATGACCGACCTTGCGCGCGAACTGGGCAAATTGGGGGCCTGGGTGCGGCTCCATTACGTCTATCCCTATCCGCACGTCGACCGCGTCATCCCGCTCATGGCCGAGGGTCTCGTCCTCCCCTATCTCGACATCCCGTTCCAGCACGCCAGCCCCAAGATCCTGCGCGCGATGAAGCGCCCAGCGAACGAGGCGCGCGTGCTCGAGCGGCTCGCCGGCTGGCGCGCGCTCTGCCCCGACATCGCGATCCGTTCGACCTTCGTTGTTGGCTTCCCCGGCGAGACCGAGGAGGATTTTGCATATCTGATGGGGTGGCTCGAGGAAGCTCAGCTCGACCGCGTCGGCGCCTTCCGCTTCGAACCCGTCGCGGGCGCCGCCGCCAACGCGCTGCCCGACCAGGTGCCCGAGGAGCTGAAGGAAGAACGTTACGCCCGCCTGATGGCGCTGACCGCGCGAATCTCGGCCGAAAAGCTCGCCGCCAAGGTCGGCCGCACGCTCGACGTGATCATCGACCGCGTCGACGGTGAAGGCGCGACCGGCCGCTCAAAGGCCGACGCACCCGAGATCGACGGCGAAGTCCACCTGCGCGATGCTGGCGCGCTCAAGGTCGGCGACATCGTCCCGGCGCACATCGAAGATTCCGACGAGCACGACCTCTACGCGGTTCCAGCTCCGCGACTCCACGTCTAAGCTCGCCAGGCGAAGCGCCTCTCCCCTTCCCAAGGGGAGATCCGGCCCTGAATGCCCTGGACGACAACCAAACCGCTCGCGCCCCGCTAGCAGCACGCCGTGCTCCCGCCGGGGCATCCCACCGGCTTCCCCATCCTCGAACAGTGCGAGCCTTCCGCCGCATTAATCGGGTGAGAACGATTGGGGGTTATAGCGAGAGACAGCCACCTGGGCATCCGGACGAACCAGCGCGAGGTTCGCGATCTACTCGCCATCAGGTCAGTGACTGATTTGCGAGTAATCGAACCAGTGGTGACAGACCGGCCATTGCCGTTATCATGTTATTAACAGAACACCCCCTGATTGTTAATTAAGAACGATTAGGAATTTCTTTCCTGGATGCAATTTAATGCGCGTTGGTCTCTAATTTTACTTGATATTCACCTCTTTCTTGTTGTTGGGGAGCACAGAAAGAGGAAACAAAAATGACGCATTCGACACGTCGCATGTTCATCGGTGGCTCACTCGCTCTTGGAACGGCTTTGGCACTTCCGGGACGAGCATTAGCGGCGACAGCAACTGCGTCCGCTGGAAGCTTCTTTCAGACGATGGGCGTCAACGTCCAAACGTGGTACGCGAAAAACGCCTGGTCGCAGAGACTGCTTGAGCTCGGCGTTCCGCACATTCGCACAAATTGTCACGAAAGCAGGGATTTCGTTTCCCGCATCGGACCCTGGCTCGCGACCGGCGGCAAGATCAATTCGATTATTTCGACGAGCGCACCGCTCGACAAGGACCTCACGACAAGGAATCTCAACTTCCTCAAGAGCTATGTGGGTTTGCGGAATATTTCCGGCATCGAAGGTCCGAACGAACACAACGGCAACAAACAGAATTACCCTAATTGGGCAGCTGATCTGCGCGAATTCGTTCAATGGACTCACGCTACGGTCCGCGCTGATCCAGCGTGCGCACAGATCCCGCTGATTGCCCCTTCGCTTATCGTCAAACTCGAGGATTACCGCGCACTCGGTGACGTCTCACAATATGTAGATCGCGGAAACATCCATTTCTATTCCGGACGCCTGCGCCCGACGCTTGGCGGCGGCGGGACGATGCCGGGATTGCTCGCCGACGCATCGACGATCGCTCGGGGGCGCCCGATCTGGATGACGGAGAGCGGATGGCAGGCCCTCGTCGGCAATGCCGCGATCAGCCTGAAGGCGCAGGCCAAATACCTCCTCCGCAATTATTTCGATGCGTTCGGATTTGGGGTTGAGAAGCTCTTTTCGTTCCAATTGATGGACAACATCAGCAAATTGTTTGGACTGTGCAACACCGACGCCAGCCCAAAACCGTCGTTTTATGCACTCAAAAACTTGGCCGCTTTGTTCAAGGATTCAGCATCGAGCCCACGATCGCTGAGCTTTTGGTTGAGCAGTGCTCCCTCTTCTCTGAAGACGTTCACCTTCAGCAAAAGCGACGGTTCATTCCTGCTCGCTTTTTATCTCGACGTGGACAGCTTCGACCCGAGAGCGCTACGCGACATTGAGACCAACGTTCCCGTCACCTTCCACTTCCCGATCAAGGCCCGCAAGATCGAAGTGTACCAGCCGACCTTCAGCGCCAACAAGCTGATCGAATTGAGCGGAATGGAAGCGACCGTCTCGGCAAGCGACGAAGTTACGGTGCTCAAGATCTGGCTCTAAGACATTCTGTCGGTGCGGGAACGGCAAGCTCCGGTTTTCAGTTCCCGCGCAACACCAGCCCCTCCCCCCTGCCCAGGGGGAGGTGTCAGCTCAGCTGACGGAGGGGGTCCCGACCAAAAGCACGCAGGCCGGCGTCCAGCGGAGTGTGTGTTACAGGCCGAACTGCCCGGCGGGGTCAGCGAAACCTCGCGCGTTAATGCCGAATCCTCGCGCGCGAATGATCGTGTCAACTTTGTCAACTTCGCGGAAAATGGCGATGGCGGCGATGGCGGCGATGGCGGCGATCCGGCCGAAGAACTGCCGTCCCCGCCGCCGTGAAGATGTTGCCCGGACCGCCCGGCCGAGGCGCGCGCTATTTCATCGGCGCGATCGGGCGCAATTTGAACGCTGTGATCCTGGTTCCGAAATGGCATTCGAACGACTGTTTCTGCGCGCCTTCGCCAGCCGTGCCCCAGACAATGATGGTGTTGATTTTGGGCTGGGTGACGTCGATCACATGGACGACGCCATATTGGGCGGCCTGAGCACTGCACGCCGATTCAGCCTGCGGTTTGAGCGCGGCATTGCTGACCGGCGTGCCGCGCGCGCTTTTCGCGACCATCTGCGCGGCCGACAGCGCCATCATCGGAATGCACCCGCCGAGCGTGACCGTGCTCCCAAGCAGCGCAGGAATCATCAGTATGGGCTTCATTTGATTGGCCTTTCAAAGCCGCAGCCTATGCCGCCGGCCGATCAAGCACAACGCCGGGTCCGGCGCGACATGGGCTGGCCGTTCGCGGGCGCGCTGGCTAGACCGCGACCATGACCGACTTCGCCGCCATGCTGACCGCCGACCGTGGGCAAACAGCCCGAACGGTCCACCTCATCGACAAGGACAGCTTTGCCGAATGGGCGAAGACGCGCCCGGCCGAGGATCGCGCGTTGCTCGCCGCACTGCGCTTCGACGGCAAGACCGGCTTTGCCTTCGCGCTGCTGCCGCGCGGCGCTGAGTTCGAAGTCGTCAGCGCGGTCAAAAATGCTGGCGCGCTGTCGCCCTGGTGCCTCGCGCGGCTGGCCGAAAGCTTGCCCGAGGGAAACTACCGGCTGGCCTCGGGCGAGCCGGGCAAGGCTGCGCTCGGCTGGCTCCTCGCTCAGCATCGCTTCGATGCCTTCCGCGCCAAGCCCGAGGAACCCGAGCGCGGCCCCCGCGTGCTGGTCACCGCGGAAGCCGCGCAGATCGACGCCACGGTGCAATTGGCCGCGGCGACCGCCTTGGTCCGCGACCTCGTCAACACGCCCGCCGGCGATCTTGGGCCCGCCGAGCTCGAAGCGGCGGTGCGCGCCGAGAGCAAGCAGTCGGGCGCAAAACTGACGGTCACCGCGGGCGAAGCACTCGCCACGGGCTACCCGCTGATCGCGGCGGTTGGCGCCGCGGCGACGGCCGAGCGCGCGCCACGGCTGATCGAGCTTGAGTGGGGCAAGACCGACGACCCGCGCATCGCCATCGTCGGCAAGGGCGTGTGTTTCGACAGCGGCGGGCTCGATATCAAGCCCGCTGCCGGCATGCGCCTGATGAAAAAGGATATGGGCGGCGCCGCGCACGCGCTCGCGCTGGCGCGGCTGATTATCGCCGCGCGGCTTCCGGTGCGGCTGCATCTGCTCATTCCGGCAGTCGAGAATGCGGTCTCCGCCGCGGCGTACCGGCCGGGCGATGTGGTGCAATCGCGCAATGGGCTTCAGGTCGAGATCGACAATACCGACGCCGAGGGGCGACTGGTGCTTGCCGATGCGCTCGACAAGGCGATCGCGGAAGAGCCGACGTTGATCGTCGATTTCGCCACTTTGACCGGCGCTGCCCGGGTCGCGCTCGGGCCCGACCTGCCGGCGCTATTCGTCAATGACGATGATTTTGCCGGGCAAATCCACGCCGCATCAAGCGAAGCGGAAGACCCGCTGTGGCGGATGCCGTTGTGGGCTCCCTATCAGGACATGCTCAAAAGCGACCTCGCCGACGTCGCCAATGCCGCCAATTCGCCGATGGCCGGATGCATCACCGCCGCCTTATTCCTCCAGCGCTTCGTCCCCGACACGATCAAATGGGCGCATCTCGACACGTATAGCTGGCGCGATACCGCCAAGCCCGGACGGCCCAAAGGCGGCGAGGCACTAGGGCTAAGGGCCATGTTCGGATTGATTTCCACACTCCATCCCCCGTCCTGAAGCCCCGTTTTGCCGATTTTTCCGCCTGTCCGGCTGCTTTGCACTGCAACATTTCGGGTCCTGACCGGTTTACCACTTCACGCGACTCAGCACGGGACGGAGACCAGCAGCAATGCGCGATGGATCGCTAACCGGCTGGATGAAAGCCTTGATCGGCTATGTCCGCTCGGGAGAGCCCGACTTGACCAACCGGCAGATGGCTTTGCTGCTGTTGGTTTACCTAACCCCGGGTCCCCACACTGTTCGCGGCCTCGCCCGCCTGCTCAGCGTTTCTAAGCCGGTTGTGACCCGCGCCTTGAATACGCTCGGTGCGCTCGGCTATCTTCGCCGCGAACGGGATCAGGACGATCGGCGCAATGTGTTCGTCGTCCGCACCAGCGACGGGGCAGAATTTCTTGAAGGCTTCAAACGCAACCTCCGCGACGTCGAAGATTCCGGCGCCGCGCCGCACCGGCCGATCATCGGCCAGGCGCCAGCCTTCGCTCATCAGCGCTAGGCAGTTCGCGCTCGCGGGTCCGTCGGACCTGCCCGATCCAAGATCGCACGCGTATCGCAAGGATCTTGCCGATGTCGCGCTCGCCGATCGCGTGATCGCCTCGCATTACGCCGAGCCGGTGACCCGCGAGCTCAAGCGCGCGGCGACATTGCGGATGGAACCCGCCGACGATGCCGAAGTCGTCAGCCAGCTCGCCGAAGGATCATCATTCTTGCTGCTCGACGACAGCCGCGGCTGGGCGTGGGGCTATGCCGGCGGCGACCGGCTGGTCGGCTATGTGCCGTCGCGGGCGCTGGCCTAGCGGCGCTTACATCTCTCCCCGCGAGCGGCGCAGCGCGAACCATTTTTCGACGTTGGCCTGATGCTCAGCAAAAGTCTCTGCAAAGACATGACCGCCAGTGCCGTCGGCAACGAAGTAGATCGCCTTCGTTGCGGCCGGATCGAGCACCGCGGCGATGCTCTCGCGGCCGGGATTGGCGATCGGGCCGGCGGGCAGGCCTGGACTCCGATAGGTGTTATATCCGGTCACCGCCATCAGCTCCGACCGCCGGATCCGCCGTCCGAGCGGCTTGCCCTTGGTGATCGGGTAAATCACCGTCGGATCGGCATCGAGTTTCATGCCGATCTTGAGCCGGTTGCAATAAACGCCGGCGACGGTCCGCCGCTCCGCCGCCTTGCCGGTTTCCTTCTCGACGATCGAGGCGAGGATCACGGCTTCCTGTTTGGTCGCTACCGGGCAGCCCGGCTTGCGCTTAACCCACAACGCGTCGAGCTGCCTGATCATTGCCGCCTGCATCCGCGCGACCACCGCCGCGCGCGCTTCCCCGCGCTCGAAGCTGTAGCTGTCGGGAAGCACCGAGCCTTCGGCAATCGGCGGTGTCGGCCCAGTCAGATATTGGTTCGCGGCAAGGCGTTCGCCGACGATGATCGCGGGCATGCCCTCGTTCACCGTGATCAGCCGCTGGACCGGCTTGCCGTGCTGCAGCAGGTTGAGGATCGCCGCCCCGCCCATGCCCTTGGGGATCTCGAACTCTCCCGCCTGCACCGGATCGCCCGAGCCGAGCAGCCGCGCCATGATGCGAAAAGTCCGCGCCGACCCGGGGATCGCGCCATCGCGCTCAAGGTCTCGAGCGACCGAGGTCAGCGTCGAGCCTTCGGCGACCACCAAATGGTGCGGCTTGCCGCTTGGGCCCGGCCCCCACCACAACAGATAAAGCGCGGCGAGCGCGGCCAGTAGCGCCGCCGCCGTGCCGCCGATCAGCAGCTTTTTCAAATCGCCTTCATGATCAGGCTGGCGTTGGTGCCGCCGAATCCGAAACTGTTGTTGAGCACCGCCTTGACCTCGCGCTTTTTGGCCTTGTGCGGCACCAGGTCGACGCCCTCGGTTCCCTCGTCAGGGTCATCGAGATTGAGCGTCGGCGGAACGATCTGGTCGCGGATGGCGAGAATGCAAAAGATCGCCTCGACCGCCCCGGCACCGCCGAGCAGATGGCCGATCGCCGATTTGGTGCTGCTCATCGAAGCGCCGCCGAGGTCGGGCCCAAGCACGCGCTTGACCGCCGCCAATTCGATCGTGTCGGCCATGGTCGAAGTGCCGTGGGCGTTGACGTAGTCGATGTCGCCCGGCTCCATCCCCGCCTTGCGCAGCGCCATGCGCATCGCGAGCTCGGCACCACGCCCCTCGGGATGCGGCGCGGTCACATGATAGGCGTCGCCCGACAGGCCGTAGCCGACCACCTCGGCATAGATCTTGGCGCCGCGCGCCTTGGCATGCTCATATTCCTCGAGCACAACGACGCCAGCACCCTCGCCCATGACGAAGCCTGCGCGCCCCTTGTCGTAGGGGCGGCTCGCGCGGGTCGGGTCGTCGTTCATGCTGGTGTTCAGCGCCTTGGCCTGGGCGAAGCCGGCGACGCCCAGGGGATTGACCGTGCTTTCGGCGCCGCCGGCGAGCATGATGTCGGCGTCGTCATCCTTGATCATCCGCGCCGCGTCGCCGATCGAATGCGCGCCGGTCGAGCAAGCAGTGACGACCGAATGGTTGGGCCCCATCAGACCATATTTGATCGATACTTGACCGCTGGTAAGATTGATCAGCCGGCCGTGGACGAAATGCGGACTGACCCGCCCGGGACCGCGCTCGGCAAGCACCAGCGACTCGCTTTCGATGCCCGGCAACCCGCCGATGCCCGAGCCGATCGACACGCCGGTGCGCTCTTTCAGGGCGTCGTCCATGTCGGTCAGGCCGGCGTCTTCGAGCGCCTGGCCAGCAGCGTCGATGGCATAGATGATGAACGGATCGACCTGACGCTGGACCTTGTGGTCGACGCGCTTGTCGGGGTCGAAGCCCCATTCATGATCCTTGGGCTTGATCTCGCCCGCGATCTTGGCCTTGTGCTCGCTGGTATCGAAGCGGGTAATCGGCCCGATCCCGCTCTTGCCGGCGATCAGATTGCGCCAGACGGTTTCGACGTCGGCACCAAGCGGCGTGACAAGGCCCAATCCGGTGACGACTACTCGGCGCATGGATATGTCTCCAAAAAGCACGACAGGCCCAAACCCATTCGGGCTGAGCCTGTCGAAGCCCTGTCCTGTGCTGACCGTTTACTCGCCCGCTTAGCTCTTGTTCTGGTCGATATAGTCGATCGCGTCCTTGACGGTCGTGATCTTCTCCGCGGCGTCGTCGGGAATTTCGACTCCAAATTCTTCCTCGAAGGCCATGACGAGTTCGACGATGTCGAGGCTATCGGCGCCAAGATCGTCGATGAAGCTGGCTTCCTCGGTAACCTTGTCGGCTTCGACGCCAAGATGCTCGACGACAATTTTTTTCACCCGGTCGGTGGTCTCGCTCATGTGACATTTCCTCCGTTATCTTGCTTTGGCGCTGCCCTAGCGGCGGTCCTTTTGGCCCGCAAGTGCAACCGGGTTGTGCATGGGGTTCGAGCGCTTAACTGTCGGCTATGCACAAGCGTTGCCTGACCCCTGACGAAATCGCGCTCGCCCGATCGATTTTCGGCGCGGCGATCGATTATGCGCGGGTTCGGCTGATCGAAGGCAAATGGTGGCCGTTGCAGCCGCGCCGCTCGGCGATGGCACCCACCGGTAACATCTATTTTCATCCCGACGGGGGCGGCTATTCGGACGATTTTGCGGCCGAGCCGCTTCACCGCCAGGGATTTTTCATCCACGAACTGACGCATGTCTGGCAAGCGCAGGCGAAAGGGCGGTTCTATCTGCCGCTGATGCGCCATCCATTCTGCCATTACCGTTACCGCCTCGTGCCGGGCCGCCGGTTCGAGGGCTACGGACTCGAGCAGCAGGCCGAAATCGTGCGCCACGTTTTTCTGGCGCGACACGGCGCGGCGGTCGCGTGCGCTCCGCCGGAGGATCTCCTGCCGTTCACCTGTAACAATACTGCCACACCGCGCGCTTGAAACGCGTCGGTGCGCCGTCCCCCTCTCCCCCTCAACGATTAATGTCGGCTAAGAAACAAATCGCATAATTGGGGGAAACAACATGCGCATCTCGGCAGCTTTGCTGATCGGAACGTCTTTCGCCGCTCTGGCCTCACCGGCCTTTGCCCAAACTCAGCAGGAAGACGCGGCCCAGGCCGCCAATTCTCCGGCGCCGAATCTCCCGACCGCGGACCAGCCATCGTCAGCCGACCAGGCGGATATCATCGTCACCGCGACCAAGCGCGCGACCCGCGTGCAGGACGTGCCCTTCTCGATCAACGCGCAGACACAAGCTGATATTCAGCGCGCAAATGCGCAGACGATCGAGGATATCAGCCGGAATGTCGCCGGCCTCACCGTGCAGAATCTCGGCCCCGGCCAAAGCCAGGTCTCGGTGCGCGGTGTCTCCGCCGGTCAGATTGCGCGCGATCAGCCAGGTGTAAAGGAACAGGTCGGGATCTATCTCGACGAAACGATCACCTCGCTGTCGCTATTCACGCCCGACTTCGACCTGTTCGATCTCAACCGCGTAGAAACCCTGCGCGGCCCGCAGGGAACCTTGTTTGGCGCCGGCAGCGTCGGCGGCACCATCCGCTACATCACCAATCAGCCCAGGCTCGATCGTACCGAAGGGACGGTCGAGGCCGATATTAACATGCCCAAGAGCGGCAGCCTGGGTTACGGCCTCAAGGGGGCAATCAACCTTCCGCTTGGGCCCACGGCCGCGCTGCGTGTAGTCGGCTACGGAACGCATTTCGGCGGCTTCATCGATTCGGTCGGCCCCTATTCGAAGAAGAACGTCAACGACGGTCGGCGCGTCGGCGGGCGTGCGTCGCTGCTGTTCCAGCCGACGCCAGAGTTCAAGATCACGCCGCGCGTCGCCTATCAGGAGGTCGAGGCCGGCGGCTTCAACCGCGAAGATCATTACATCCTGTTCGACAACCAGTTTACGACCGGCGGCAACACGCTTGGCAAACGCGAGCAGTATCTCAAGTTCCGCGAGAAATTCCGCGACAAGACCCTGCTCACCGATCTCGTCGCCAGCTACGACTTCGGTCCGGCCGAGCTGACTTCGGTGAGCAGCTACGTTCATCGCGACATTCTCGTCAGTCGCGATGCGTCGGCACTCACCGGATCGGTGTTCCAATCCTTTGCCGGGGCAGATCCGGCAATCGCAGGCGGGATCGTCCTTAATTCGAACCTGCGCGACACGACCAAGCTGAAGCAATATACGCAGGAGTTGCGGCTTTCCTCGACGGGAATCGGGCCCTTCCAATGGGTATTCGGCGGCTTTTACAGCCACGTTGATCGCAAATATCAGCAGGTCTTGCCGACTCCGGGTTCGGACGTCTTCGCCCAGCTATTCCTTGACGTAGTTGCACCAGGCACGCCGATCGCCGCGCTGCGCAACGGCTTTGGCGCCGACAGCCCGTACAACGCGTCGCTGCCGTACAAGATAGATCAGCAGGCGCTGTTCGGCGAAGGCAGTTACAAGATCGGCCAGTTCAAGCTGACCGCCGGCGCGCGCTATTATAATTTCAAGGAAAAGCGCGATTTCGTTTCGGGCGGGGTCTTCTCGGACGTCAACACGAACTTGGGTGACAAGACCAAGTCTCATGGCATCAGTCCGCGCGTAATCGTCAGCTATGAGCCAAGCCGGAACCTCAGCTTCAACGTTCAGGCAGCCAAGGGCTTCCGCCTCGGTGGGATCAACGATCCACTTAACGCACCGTTGTGCACGCCCGCCGACCTCGCGACGTTTGGCGGTTTGGGCGCTTATGACGACGAAACGCTGTGGAACTACGAAGCAGGCGTGAAATATTCAAAGCACGGTTTCACGTTCAATTCGGCGGTGTTCCACAATGAAATTCGCGATCTGCAGGTCACGCTGACCGCAGGCAGCTGCTCGTCTCGCGTGGTGTTTAACGTGCCCAAGGCGCATTCGACCGGCATCGAGGCAGAGATTGGCGCCCATCCGTTCCCGGGCCTCGATCTTTCGCTGAATGCCAATGTCCAAAGCGCCAAATTCGATTCGACGGTGCTCGGAGGCTCGCCGCTGGGAGTCATCGGCGGAATCGAAAAGGGCAATCGCCTGCCGACCGTGCCGAAGTTCCAGGTGGCCGCGGTTGCGACTTACGGACAGCCGCTCAACGACAGCATGGACTGGTCGGTTACGGGCAGTGTCCAGCACATCGGCAATCGCTTCGGCGAACCGGGCGACCAAGTTCCGGGCGTCGGACTGGTCGGCAACGCGTTATTCTTCGATCCGGCTACCGGCACTTACGGTTCCGGCGTCAACAACATCGGCTCGTTGCGCCTTCCGTCCTACACCTTGGCAAACCTGTCGGCGAACCTGCATTGGTTCGACGGGCTCGACGTGTCACTCTATGTTAAAAACCTGTTCGACGCGAACCCCAAGTTGGCGATCGACCGCGAGCGTGGCCTGCGTGCGCGATTCGGCTATCTCATCGGCCAGCCGCGAATGATCGGCCTGACGGTGCGTAAGAGCTTTGGCCAAACGGCTGTTGCCATGGCGCCGCCACCGCCCGCGCCGATGTTGCCGCCTCCTCCGCCGCCACCGGTCGAGGAAGTCGCGCCGCCGCCGCCGCCGCCACCACCGGCGCCGGTTGAAGGCGGCGAACGGGGCTAATGCAGCACTAGCATTTGGCAGCGAGGCTGTTGTGACCAAGCTGTCGCCAGAGGTAACGCGCCGCTCGCTCCTCATCGGGGCGGGCGGCGCTGCCGTTTCTCCCGCCGTAATCAAGGCCGCGCCGGGCGGATCGAAGGCGCATATCGCGGTGGTCGGCGCCGGCGTATTCGGTGCCTGGACCGCAGCTCAGCTGCAACGCCGCGGCCACAGCGTGACACTGATCGACGCTTACGGCCCGGCGCACAGCCGGGCTTCGTCGGGCGGCGAATCGCGCCTGACCCGCGCATCCTACGGCAAGGACGCGATCTATAGCCGGATGGCGCTCGCCAGCCTTGCGGAATGGAAGGCGCTGAGCACTGTCGCCGGCCTGCCGATCTTCGCGCCGAGCGGCGTGCTGTTTTTTTTCGACAGCGATCAGGCTTACTTCCACGACAGTCTTGCGGTGCATCAAAGCCTCGGCTTGCCGACTGAGGCGCTGACTGCCACCCAAATGGCGCGGCGCTTCCCGATGATCGAATTCGCCGGCATCCACGCCGGTCTGTTCGAACCCGACTTTGGCGCGCTGATGGCCCGCCGCGCCGTGCAAACGCTGGTGATGCGCTTCGTCACCAGTGGCGGGTCGTATGTCAACGGTCTCGCGCGGTCGGTCAGCGCTCCGGACGGCACGCTCGACGCGGTGACTCTCGATAATGGCACGCGTATCGCCGCCGATCGCTTTGTCTTCGCGGCAGGTCCGTGGCTGCCCAAGCTGTTCCCCGAAATCATCGGCCCGCGCATTCAGCCGACGCGCCAGGAAGTGTTCTTTTTCGCACCCCCGGCCGGCGATCCCATGTTTCAGCCCGGACGCATGCCCAGCTGGGCGGACTTTAACGGTGGCGATTTATATTACGGCGTTCCCGACCTCGAGGCACGCGGGGTCAAGTTCGCCCACGATGGTCATGGCGTGACGGTCGATCCCGACACGCAGGACCGTCGCCCGACCCCCGCCGCGCTCGCTGAGGTCATCGCCTTTCGCGACCGCCGCTTTCCGCGGTTACGCGGCGCGCCGCTGACCGAGGCGCGCGTGTGCCAATATGAAAACAGCTCGAACGGCGATTTCCTGATCGACTTCCACCCGCGACTGGCGAATGTGCTGCTGGTTGGCGGCGGATCGGGCCACGGCTTCAAGCACGGCCCCGAGGTCGGCCGCTACGCCGCAGCGCGGCTATTCGGCGCAGTCGAAGCCGAGCCCCGCTTCAGCCTCGCGA
>JBDSTQ010000054.1:0-7023 GCA_039928195.1 Sphingomicrobium sp. | reverse complement strand
GACGCGATGCGGCGCAGCGGCCTCACGCATTTGCTCTCGGTCAGCGGGCTGCACATTGCGGCGGCGGTCGCGGCGGCGATGTTGCTGACGCTCAAATTGCTCGCGCTGAGCGAGCGGCTCGCGTTGCGCTTCAACCTCGTGCTGGTGGCGGCGGCGGTCGCGGCGGCGGCGGGGGTCGGCTATACCTTGCTCACCGGCGCGCAGGTGCCGACGGTGCGCAGCTGCGTCGCGGCCTTGCTCGTGCTCGCCGGAATCGCGCTTGGACGTGAGGCGATCAGCATCCGCTTGATCGCGGTCGGCGCTTTGGTCGTTCTGCTGTTCCGCCCCGAAGCGCTGGCGGGGGCGAGCTTCCAGATGAGCTTTGCCGCGGTGACGTCGATCGTCGCCTTGCATTCGACGCCGTGGAGCCGGCGCCTGTTCGAGCGGCGTGACGATGGATTGCCGATGCGGATCGCGCGCTGGTTCGGGGCGATGGTCGCCACCGGCCTGGTCGTCGAAATCGCGCTGATCCCGTTCGCGCTATATCATTTCCACCGCGCCGGCCTTTACGGAGTTGGCGCCAATATCGTCGCCATCCCGCTCACCACTTTCGTCATCATGCCGCTCGAGGCGGGGGCCTTGCTGGTCGATGCGGTCGGGCTGGGCAGGCCGCTGTGGCTGCTGTGCGGCTGGTCGATCGATGCTTTGCTCGGGCTCGCGCATGAGGTCGCCGACGCCAAGGGGACGGTGGCGATGTTGCCGTCAATGCCCAATTGGGCGTTCGCCGCGTTCGTCGGCGGCGGCCTGTGGCTATGCGTGTGGCAGGGGCGGATCCGCTTGCTCGGACTGGTCCCGGCGATGATCGGCGCGGTCGCTGCGGCGGCGGCGCCAACGCCTGCGGTGCTGGTGACCGGCGATGGCCGCCACGTCGCGGTGATTCGCGACGGTCGGCCGCAGATGCTGCGCGAACGCACCGGCGATTATGTTCGGAGTTTGCTCGGAGAGGCGGCGGGGTATGACGGCGAACCGTTATTGCTGGGCAGTGAGCGCTTCAGCACTTGCTCGCGCGATAGCTGCGTCGCCGCGTTCGGCGGTCACCGAGGGAAGTCGTGGCGGCTGCTTGCAACGCGTTCATCGCAACGGATCGATTGGCAGCGGCTGGTCGCGGCCTGCGCCGATGCCGACATCGCGGTGTCCGACCGTTGGTTGCCCGACGGGTGCAAGCCGCGCTGGCTCAAGCTCGACCGCGCCGAGCTCGCGCGCACCGGGGGAGTCGCGATTTACGCGGGGGATCAGCCGAGGATTGCAACCGTCGCCGAGCGCGTCGGCGCGCACCCGTGGGCGAGCGTCGCGCCGAAGTTCACGCCGCGCGCGGTGGCTAGGTTTCACTCCACACGGCGAGCTCGTTCCCCGACGGATCGATGAACTGGAAGCGGCGCCCGCCGGGAAAACTGAAAATCGCTTTGGCGATCACTCCGCCGGCCTTTCCCACCGCGTCGAACGCAGCTTCGAGGTCGCTCACACGGACCACCGGCAGCGGCGCCGACAGCGCGTCGGCAGGGTCGCCCTGAAGTCCGACGTCGGTGGTGCCGTTGGTCGTCGACGAATAGGTCGGGCCATAGTCGCAGAATTGCCAGCCGAACGCCTTGGTATAGAACGCCCGCGTCAGCTCGTGCGCGGTGCCGCTGGGCAGCTCGACATAATCGATCCGGGCGTCGGCCATCGGCTTAATAGCGCCGGATGAGGCCAGCGAGGCGGCCCTGGATCTGCACCCGGTCCTCTTCGTAGCGCTGGGCTTCGTAGCTGCGGTTGGCGGGGTCCAGACGAATCATGCTGCCTTCACGCCGATAGGTCTTCAAAGTCGCTTCTTCCTCGTCGATCAGAGCGACCACGATTTCCCCGTCGCGCGCGGTATCGACCTTGCGGATGAGCGCGAAGTCCCCGTCGAGAATGCCTTCCTCGACCATCGAATCGCCCGACACTTCAAGCGCGTAATGCTCGCCTGGCCCAAGCAGCGCAGCCGGTACCGAAAACGTCTCGGTGCCCTGCAGCGCTTCGATTGGCGTGCCCGCGGCAATGCGCCCGTGGAGCGGCAGATCGACAGTGTCGTTGGCGGGCAACTTGGCCGTGGCCGAGGGCCGCAGCGACGTCACGCTGGCGACTGCGGCAGCGGCTCGCACGTCGGGTAATTTGACCACTTCCAACGCCCGCGCGCGATTGGGCAGGCGGCGAATGAAGCCGCGCTCCTCGAGCGCCGAAATGAGCCGGTGGACTCCCGACTTCGACTTCAACGCAAGCGCCTCGCGCATTTCATCGAAACTCGGGCTGATCCCGCTGTCATGCAGGCGGCCGTCGATGAAGATCAGGAGCTCACGCTGCTTGGCGGTTAACAACGGCCGTCTCCCCATGATAGAACGAACGGGGATCGTGTAGGCAACGAAACGGAGCGGGTCAACCCCGGGCCTAGCTGGTCTGTCCGGCCAGCCGCACTTTTTCGGCCTTGATCGCGGCTTCGTTGGTGCGCGCTTTCATCTCGGCCCGGACGGCGGTGACGAACTGGCGGGCGTAATCGTCGGCGATGGTCGACTGGAGCTCGGTCTGCATCTGGCTGATCAGGCTCGGCTGAAGCGCGGCATTGCCGGGGACGATCTTGAGCACCTTGACGATGAAAAAGCCGCGACCCTCGGCATCGGGAATCATGCGGCTCTTGCCCTGGGCGAGTGAGAAGAGTTCGCGCATGGCTGCCGGAACCGTGCCTTGCGCGGTCGCGATCTGCAGCCGCCGCGCGGCCAGCGGGCGCACCGGCGGCAGCGCCACGCCGGCCTCGCGCACCGCCTGCGCCAGCGGAGCCCCGCGATTGACCTTGGCGGCAATCGCGCTCGCCGCGGCGCGCGCCCTGCGGCTCGCCTCGGTGTCGGTCCAGTCGTTGGCGACGCGCGCGCGGATTGCCGCCAGCGGCGCCGGTGCGGCGGCGACCACCTCGGCCGGCGCGACCATCACATAGCCCGCGTCTTTAGGCAGAGCGACGATCTCGGGCGGGTCGTTGGGCGCGCTTTCGAACCCCGCCTGGACGATTTTCGCATAGTCGGCGGGGAGCTTGTAGGCGGGATCGGCGCGGGACCGGCCATTGGCGGCAATCAGCGGGGTGGTGGTGCTTGCCACCTTGGCGGCATTCGCAGCCTCGGCGAAATTGCTTCCGTCATCGACTGCGGTCTGGACTTGGTTGACGAGATCCTCGAGCGCCGCCTTGCGCTTGTCGACGAGCAATTTGCCGGCGATTTCGGCGCGCGCCTGAGCAAGCGTCTTGCCGCCTTGTTCGCGCGCCGCATCGACCTTGGCCACGACCCAGCCGAACTCGGACTGGAGCGGGCCGACGACCGCGCCCGCCGGAGCGGCGAACACCGCCGCGGCGACCTTGTCGCCGGCGGCGTCGGCATAAGCCGCGCGGGTTTGATCGGCAGAGGTTGTCACTGCGGCCCCGGCACCCGCCGCGGCGGTCAGGCTGGCACCGGCCTTGGCGCGCGCCGCAATCGCGTTGGCGGCAGCCTGGTCGGGCACCACCGCCTGGCTGATCGTGCGCGACTGTTTCGCCGCATAAATCGCCTGATTGGCCTGGTAATAAGCGGCGATCTCGGCGTCGGAAGTGGCGACTCCGGGGACGTCAGGCCCGATCCGCGCCATTCGCAGCACGCGTTGCTCGGGAATGACATAGCGGCCGCGGTTGGCGCTGTAATAGGCCTGCAACTGGGTGTCGGTGGGTGTGAGCCCGGCGCGGAAGGTGGCCAGCGGGACCACCGCTGCCTCGCCCTCACGCGATTCGAGCAACATCGAAGCGTAGGGCATCGCCATTCCGACCGAGGCGCGGGCGTTGGTCGCCACCGGCGTCAGCAGCAAACGCTGAAGCAGGCCACCGGCAATTAGCTGGCGGACCTGGACATCGGTCAGCCGCTGGCGCGCGAGAAATTGCTGATAAGCCTGGTCGCTGAATTCGCCGTTGAGCCCCTTGGTCTGCGGGATTTGGGTGATTTCGGCATCG
Organism: Sphingomicrobium sp.; assembly: GCA_039928195.1. Lineage (GTDB taxonomy): Bacteria > Pseudomonadota > Alphaproteobacteria > Sphingomonadales > Sphingomonadaceae > Sphingomicrobium. The sequence goes on along the minus strand of JBDSTQ010000054.1, from coordinate 3,008 downwards.
ATCAGTCGTTTCGACAGCTTGAACCCGAATTGGTCCGCGAAGGCGATCAGCGTCCTCTGGTCGACCAGCGAAGCGAGGATGGTGTCGAAGTCCCCGGCAATCGTCTTATAGTCGGCATCGGGCTTCTGCTGGCGGACGTCGGCCAGGCGGCGCTGCATCGAATCGCTCATGTCGGTCTGGGTGACGGTCTGGTTGCCGACCCGGGCCAGCGACGAGCTGCCCATGCCGAAGCCGATATCGCCCGAACCGAAGCTGCGGATGTCGCTCATCGCGATACCGGCGAGGATGGCGATGAGGACGAACGCCGTCAGCGCAGTGCCGACCTTGGATTTGGACAGGCGACGGAAAGAACGGAGCATCGGGGACCAATTCGCTGAACGGGGGAAGGCGCTGCTTTAGGGGGCGGGCTGGCGCGCATCAACCCGCGCCGCTAGGGCCGCGCCATCCTGATTCACGGAAGATCGAATGACCCAGCGCAAGCTCGTTGCCGGCAATTGGAAGATGCATGGCCTCGCCGCCGATATCGCGCGGATCGCGACGATCGCCGCGCAGGCGAAGGCTTTTCCGCAAGTCGATGTCGCGCTGTGCATCCCGGCGATCCTGATCGAGCGCGCCGCGCGCGCGGCGCCCGGCTTCGCCATCGGCGGGCAGGACGTCCACAGCGAGGAAAAAGGCGCGCATACCGGCTGCATTTCGGCGCAAATGCTGCGCGAGGCGGGCGCGAGCCTGACCATCGTCGGCCATTCCGAGCGCCGCGACGCACAGCGCGAAAGCGATGCGGAGGTCCGCGGCAAGGCGACAGCAGCTCTCGCCAACGGGCTCGAGGTCATCCTGTGCGTCGGTGAACTCCTGGCGGTGCGCGAAGCGGGCAACGCCGTGGCGACGGTCATCGGGCAACTTGGCGAATCGCTCCCCGCAATTTCAGACGGCGCGAGCCTTGCGGTGGCGTATGAGCCAATCTGGGCGATCGGCACGGGAAAAGTCCCCACGCTCGACGAGATTGGCGAGACGCATGCGGCCATTCGCGCCTGTCTCGACGATCGCTACGGCGCGGCGGGCAGCACGGTGCGCATTCTCTACGGCGGGTCGGTCAAAGCCTCCAATGCGGCGGAAATTTTTGCCGTCTCCGACGTCGACGGCGCTTTGGTCGGCGGCGCGAGCCTGACGCCCGAGGATTTCATCCCCATCGTCGCGGCGGCCGCGGCAAGCGGCGGTTGAAGCCACGGCGGCGATCCCCTAGATCGCGCGTTCGCCCTCCGCATTGAAAGTCCCCGAAATGTTCGCCTTCCTGCTGATCGTCCAATCGGTTGTCGCTCTGTCGCTCGTCGCGGTCATTCTGATGCAGCGCTCGGAAGGCGGCGGGCTGGGTGTCGGGGGAAGCTCGTCGGGGTTCATGACCGCGCGCGGCGCGGCCAACTTTCTGACCCGCGCGACATCGATCCTCGGCGGCCTGTTCATCGCCTTGTCGATCACCATGGCGGCGATTGCCGGCGTGACCCGCGAGCCGACCAAGATCGACACGTCGCTGGCGGGCAGGACCGCGCCGATCCAGCAGAAGCAACCGGCACCGGGCCAGTCGGGTTCGCGCCAACCGCTTCCGGGGCAACCGGCGATCGCGCCGCAGCGTCAACCGCAGCCGAAACCCGAAGCGCCCGCGATCCCGCTCGCGCAGTAGCGCGCGGCCTTTTCCCAATATTTTTTTACCGCGCGGCTTGCCCAAGCGGCCTCAACATCCCTAAGCCTCAACTCCCATGGCGCGGTTCATATTTGTCACCGGCGGCGTGGTCTCCTCGCTCGGGAAAGGTTTGCTCTCCGCATCGCTCGGAGCGCTGCTCCAGGCGCGCGGCTATTCGGTGCGAATCCGCAAGTTCGATCCCTATCTGAACGTCGATCCGGGGACCATGAGCCCGTATCAACATGGGGAGGTCTACGTCACCGACGACGGCGCCGAGACCGACCTCGACCTTGGCCATTATGAGCGCTTCACCGGGGTCAGCTCGAAGCAGTCGGACAATATCACCACCGGCCGGATCTACAGCGATATCATCGCCAAGGAACGGCGCGGGGATTATCTCGGAGCCACCGTCCAGGTCATTCCGCACGTCACCAATGCGCTCAAGGAATTCGCGCTTAACGACATCGGCGACGTCGATTTCGTGATTTGCGAGATCGGCGGGACGGTCGGCGATATCGAAAGCCTGCCGTTCATCGAGACGATCCGCCATCTGCGCAACGACCTTGGCCGCGACAATACGGTCAGCGTGCACACCACTTTGGTGCCGTGGATCGCGGCCGCGGGCGAATTGAAGACCAAGCCGACCCAGCATTCGGTGCGCGAGCTGTCGAGCCTCGGGGTCCAGCCCGAAGTGCTGCTGTGCCGCACTGAACGCGAGCTGCCCGACAGCGAGCGGGCCAAGATCGCCCTGTTCTGCAACGTGTCCCAGTCGGCGGTGATCCCGGCGCTCGACGCGCGCAACATCTACGACGTGCCGCTGCAATATCATCGGGCCGGCCTCGACGATGAAGTGCTCAAGGCATTCCGGATCGAGGATGCGCCGCCGCCCGAACTGTCGCGCTGGACCGAGATCATGGACGCGATCGACCATTATGAGGGCGAAGTGACGATCGGCGTGGTCGGCAAATATGTCGGCTTGCCCGATGCCTATAAATCGCTGCGCGAGGCGCTCGTCCATGGCGGCATCGCCAACCGCGCCAAGGTCAACATCCGTTGGCTCGACGCCGAACTGTTCGAGCATGAGGATGCCGATGTCATCGCCGAATTGGAGCCGTTGCACGGGATCCTCGTCCCCGGCGGCTTCGGCGAGCGCGGCAGCGAGGGCAAGATCGCCTCGGTCAAGTTCGCACGCGAACGCGAAATCCCGTTCTTCGGCATCTGCCTTGGCATGCAAATGGCGTGCATCGAAGGTGCGCGCAGCCTCGCCGGCATCAAGGACGCCTCGACCACCGAATTTGGCGATACGACCGAGCCGGTGGTCGGCCTGATCACC
>JBDSTQ010000053.1:0-6180 GCA_039928195.1 Sphingomicrobium sp. | reverse complement strand
GAGCGCCATCGCGCCGACGCTCGACGCCGCGCCCTTGAGACTATGCGCTTCCGTGCGCGCGCGGAGCGTGTCGGACACTGCGATCGCCGATCGAATCATCGCTGGGCGCTCGGCCAACTCGACTTCGAGCAAATCGAGCAAGCCGTCGAAATTGGTCGGGCCGATCGCCGCGCATAAAAGATTGATATTGGTCGTGTCGAGCAAGGGCGCATCGCTGGTTTCGAGCGGCAGCGCCTCCTCGATCGGGGCGGCGGGCCCGGCGATCGCTGACAGCCGTGCCGCGAGCGCCAGCCGGTCGATCGGCTTGGTCAGGAAATCGGTCAGTCCGACATTGTCGTAGAACCGGCGCCGCTCGGGCGAGGCGTCGGCGGTCAGCGCGATGATCGGGATCGCTGCGCACGGCCCGCCGGTCGAGCGGATCGCGCGAGTTGCGGCCATCCCGTCCATTTCGGGCATCTGCATGTCCATCAGGATGCAATCGAACGTTTCGCGCTCGGCGGCCTCGACCGCGTGCCGGCCATTGGGAACGATCAAGGTCCGGTGGCCGAGCGTCCGTACGAAGGCCTCGATCAGCATCTGGTTCACCGGATTATCTTCAGCGACCAGGATTCGCAGGCTGCGACTCGCTTGCTGCAAGGTCGACGGCAGTGCGTTCCATTCGGTGGTCTCGGCCGCGACCAGCGGGATTTCGAACCAGAATGTCGCGCCTAGGCCGATGCCCGATTCGACCCCGATCGATCCGTCCATCGCCTCGACCAGCCAACGGCTGATGGCGAGGCCGAGTCCGGTTCCGCCGAAGCGCCGCGCGATCGATGTCTCGGCCTGGACGAACGGCTGAAACAAACTATTTTGCTGTTCGGGGGCGATGCCAATCCCGGTGTCGCTGACCTCGACCCGCCAGTTGCGCGCATCCCCGACGCGCTCGCCGGCGCGGACCATGATCGTGATCCGCCCATGTTCAGTGAATTTGATCGCATTACTGATCAGATTGCTCATCACCTGCTGGATCCGGATCGGGTCGCCGCGCACGAGCGCCTGTTCGGGGCAGTCGCATTGCATGGAAATCAGCAGACCCTTCATCGAGGCCGCGTTGCCGAACAGGTCGAGCGTCGCCTGGGCGAGTGCGACGAAGCTGAAACTGCTCGTCTCAAGCTGCAGATTGCCGCTCTCCAACTTGGAGAAATCGAGAATGTCATCGAGCACGGTCATCAACAGATTGGCCGATTGCTTGAGCGTTGCGAGATAACGGTCGCGGTCGGCGCCGGCCGGGTCCGAACGGAGCAGCTCGATCATCCCGAGCACGCCGGTCATCGGAGTACGGATTTCATGGCTCATAGTCGCCAGGAAATTGCTCTTCGCCTCGGCCGCCGCACGCGCGGCGTCACGGGCGTGATTGGCGGCGGTGAGTAGCCGGTCGCGTTCGCGGATGATGGCGTTGACCGGCAACGTGACAATCATCGCCGCGGCGATGAATCCCTGGAGCACGAACATCCGTTGCGCGGGATCGGCCTGCAGTGCCGCGATCGGCCCGGAATCGCCGAGGGTGAGCAAGACGGCAAGTCCGGCGACCATGGCCAGTGCGAACGCCGAGCCGCCCAGTCCCAGGCGGAACCCGCCGAAAATCAGGCCGACGAAAATCACGTAAAGCAACGGCGCGGTCTGGGTGAAGACGAGCAATGTCACACCGCCAAGCACCGCCAGTGTCGCGAGTGGCTCAAACCACGAGCGCAACCGTGGCAGCGCCGGGAAGCGTTCGGGAATTGCCAGCAGAAGCGGGGTCAGGGTCAACAGTCCCAGCGCATCGGCAGTGAACCAATGGGTGAACATCGCTATCGTGGTCGAGCTGATTGCCCCCGTCAGATAGATCGCCGCGCCCGCGGCGCTGACTGCCGGACCGACGATTCCGCCGTAGAACATCAGCGCGCCGAGCGAGCGCGCTTCGCCCAGATCGACCGCCAGCGTGAACCGCCGCGACAGCGGCACCGCGACGAGCAGGATCTCAACGCTGTTGAGCAAGGACAGGACCGTCGCTTGAACAAGATTGTCGCCATTGCTCAAATTGGCCACGATATTGGCGCTGAGCGCGGTAGCAACCGCTCCCCGCCACCGCGCGGGAAAGCGCAACAGCACCGCAACCACCACGGCATTGGCCAGCCATACCGAGGCAATGCGGTCGCCAAAGCGGGTCAGCATCACGCCGAGACAGGCAGTCGCGAACACCGCAAGCGCGAGCCCCGCGAATAGGGCAAAGGTTGAAGGCCAACGCGCGGCGCCGAGCCAGCTCAAGCGCTTGGCGCGCGCTTGCCCGATCCGCACCTCCCGATATTCTGTCATACGCGTCCCCGGACCTTCGACCGGAAAGCGTAAAACAGGCAGGCTTAAAGGCGGCCTTCCATTAGCTCCGCATTGGATGAGCTGCCGACCAATTGGCTGAAATCGGTCGCAAATTTCGTCCGTTGCGGACGCATTAACCCGCGCGTTTGGGCATCAATACGGCATCGACGTGATGGACGACGCCATTGCTATATTGGTCGTCGGCCTTGGTTACCGTCGCCTTGTTGCCCGCGGCGTCGGTCAGGACGATGTTGCCGCCCTCCTTGGTCGCGGTGACCGTCCCGCCGCCCATCGTCGCCAGCACGGCCTTGCCTTTGCCATTGTCGATCGCCTTGCCGATGTCGGCGGCAAGCACGGTCCCGGGCAGAATCATATTGGTCAGTGCGCCGGTCAGCTGGGCGCGGTTTTCGGGCGTGGGATCGAGGCTTCCCGCGGGCGCCTTGGCAAAGGCCGCATCGTCGGGGACGAGCACGGTGTAAGGACCGGGGCCGGCGAGCGTCTGGTCAAGGCCGGCCGCCTTGGCGATCGCGGCGAAGCGACTGTTGACCGGCAAGCCGGCGGCAATCGTCTTGGTGCCTGCGGCCTTTTGCGCGTCCGAGATCTGCGCGGCGACAGTGTCGTTGCCGCTTTTCTGATTATCGCAGGCGGCGACGCCGAGCGCGGCCACGGCGATGCCGAGCGAACACATGCGTACGGTCATTTTCAATCTCCCATTCGTCGCGGACGAGCGAATGGCCCGGCAAATTTCGCCGGGCCATTCTCGATCCGTCAGCGCATTAAGTCAGGATCGACGCGACAATCGCGGTGACCAGCTGAGTGGTCGGGTCCACGCGGTAGATGTTGCCATTATTATAGCGATACCAATTGTCGGCCGTGTCGTAATAATTATCTCGATAGCCATAAGGCACATTGTACGCGCCATAGCCCGACGGGAGCTGCCGGCCGACCCCGAAGCCCGGCGTCAGCAGCGCCGCGACCGAGGTGATCATGCTCGAACCCTGATCATATTGGTAGATCGCGCCCGGCGCATAATAATAGCCATAGTCCGAAGTATCGGAATACAGGCCGCGATAATCGTTGGGCACGTTGTAATAGGCCGACGGCAGCATCTGGCCGACGCCATAACCGCCCGCGTAAAGCGGAACGACGTCGCGGATCATGCCCGTCGCGCAGTCGATCTGATAGACCATCCCGTCGACATAGCGGTTACAGTCGTACGACGTGTCCTGATAGAAGTCGTTGAACCCGTAATAATTGGGCACGTAGTTGCTGCGATAGTTGTTCGGCAGATACTGGCCGGGCATGTAGCCGCCGGCGAGCAGCGGCAGCAACGCACTGATCAGGTTCGAACCACGGTCGACGCGATAGGCATAACCGTTATCGCCATACCGATAATAATAATCGTCGGTTTCGGGATAAAGATAGCTGACGCTCTGCGGAAAGCTGTTGAAGGTCGAATAGCCGGCATAAGTCGCGGCGGTCGCAAGCGGCAGCCCGATCAACTTCTTCGCCTGGCCCGGGGGCATCCAGCGACGATTGTTGCCATTCACAAAGCGTGTTTCAAACGCGCTGCGATCGATTCGGCGATCAAGTCGCTGGTCGATCCGGAGATTGCGCAGATCCTGACGCGCGGCGATGCGCTCCTGGACCTGGTCAAGGCGGCCGGCACGCATCTGCTGACGCTCGGCAAAGCGCGGCTGGTTGCGCTCGATACGATTAACGCGCGCCGCCTGACGCTCGTTGCGATCGGCACGAAACGCCTGACGCTCGTTGCGGTTGACGCGCATCGCCTGACGGTCGTTGCGGTTGATGCGCATTTCCTGACGATCGGCGCGGTGGGTCCGCATCGCCTGACGTTCGGCCATGCGCGGCTGCGCCCGCTCGATGCGGTTGGCGCGCATTTCCCGGCGCGGCTCGGCGCGGGCCGTTCGCTCGGCACGCAACAGTTGACGCTCGGCGCGCTGCGGGCGCTCGGCACGGAATTGCTGACGCTCGGCGCGTTGCGGACGCTCGACGCGCATTTGCTGGCGCTCGGCACGCTGCGGACGCTCGACGCGCATTTGCTGGCGCTCGACACGCTGCGGACGCTCGACGCGCATCTGCTGGCGCTCTGCACGCTGCGGACGCTCGACGCGTTGCGCACGCTGGGCGGAACCCCGTTCGGGGCGGTCAGGCCGGGCGGTGGCGGGGGCGCTGATCGCCAGCACCGCGACGCTCGCGGCGAGAAATAGCTTGGTCATCGAAAATCTCCTTGTTCACGCACAAGAACGGCCCGTAAGCCGCGCCGTTCCATCGTCTGTCGGGAAGAACACGCACTTTAGCGCAGTCAGCTGAACCTAACTTGTCTTTGTTGTTCAGACAGTTGACGCATGCGTCAGGGCGTCGCGACAGGCTCGTCGACCCAGTCGGAACGCAGACGGCGCACGCACAGCAGCATCAGCGCCGCGGCGAGCAGATAAAAGCCGACCACGCTGACCGCGGCATAGCGTAAAGCCTCATCGCCGAAGCGCGCCTTGAACAGGACCGACAGCGCGCCGATCAGCGTTGGCCCGACCCCAAGGCCGATCAGGTTGTTGATCAGCAGAAAACTTGCCGAAGCGGTCGCGCGCTGCGGCGGCCGGACGAGATGCTGGACCGCGGTGGTGACCGGACCGAGCCACAGGATGTTGAGCGCATTGGGGATCAGCAGAAACACCCATACCAGCCGCGGATCGGACGCCATCAGCCCAAACGCGAACAGTGGCGCGGTGATTAGCCAGGCAATCGCCGGCAATCGCGCATACCAGGCGCGATCGAACTGGCCGAGGCGGTCGGCGAGCCAGCCGCCGCCGAACACGCCCGCGGTGCCGCCGATGAGGAAGATCGAGGCGAGGAACTGGCCGCGAGTGATGAGGTCAAAGCCGAAGCTGCGTTCGAGCACCGTCGGCGTCCACAACGCGAGCCCATAACCGGCGAGCGAGCTGAACGAAGCGGCGAAGGCCATCAGCCAGAAGCTCGGCTTGCGCGCGAGGACCGCGAAGGTCGAGCGCAGCGGCGGAGCGTTCGGCAGCGCGTCGGGCCGCTTCTTGTCGCGCACCACGAACAGCATCACCGGCGCGAGCAAAATGCCCGCGATGCCCATCGCGATGAACGCCGCGCGCCAGTCGATCCACGCCGCCAGATAGGCGCCGATCAGCGTCCCCGCGGCGAGACCCAGCGGCACTCCCAGGGAGAAAATCGCCAGCGCCCGCGCGCGCTTCTCGAGCGGAAAATAGTCGGCGATGAGCGCATATGAGGGCGCCACGCCGCCCGCCTCGCCGACCCCGACACCAAGCCGGAAGAGGAATAATTGGGTGAAACTGGTGGCGGTCCCGCACAAAGCGGTGAACCCGCTCCACACAACCAATGCGGCGGCGACCACGCGGCTGCGGCTGGTGCGGTCGGCGATCACCGCCAGCGGCACGCCCATGACCGCGTAGAGGAGCGCGAAGGCGAGGCCGGCAATCGCTCCGAACTGCGCGTCGCTGAGCTTGAGATCGACGATGATCGAACCGGCCAGAATGCCGAGGATCTGGCGGTCGAGAAAATTGAAAATGTAAGCGAGCAGAAGCAAAGCGAGCACCAGCCCGGCGCGCGGATCGGCACGCTGCGTCATGCCAATCGTCCGACCAGCCGCACGAGCGCCGCCACATCGGCTTCGTCCTGATAGAGGCCGAAGCCGATCCGCAGCACATCGCCGCGGACGTCGGTGATGCAATTTTGCGCTTTCAATTCTTCGTACCAGCGCTGCGCCCTGGAGCCGCGGACTGCGAGGAAGCGGGCGTGGGCGGAATTGGCCAGCGGGTTGAGCAGCTCGGCGGCCGCGAA
>JBDSTQ010000052.1:0-9125 GCA_039928195.1 Sphingomicrobium sp. | reverse complement strand
ATAGGGTCGCTCGGCGCGCTTGCCACTGTTTTTCGCGCGAGCGCGTACCTATACAGGTGGCGATGATCAAAATTCTTGGGTGGGGCGGCCGCGTGCGTGGCCTGTTCGCCGATATCAAAGGCCCGTGGGGTAGCAAAAGCGGTTCGGGCGGCGGTGACGGCGATCCGCCGTCGGGCGGCGATGGCAGCGGGCCGTGGGGTCAGCCGGGCCAACCCGGCCGGCGCGGACGGCGCCCGGCCGGCGACGGCGGCAATGTCACCTCGCTCGAGGAATTACTCAAGCGCGGCCGCGCGCGCTTCGGCGGCGGCGGCCCAAGCGGCGGAAGCCCAGGTTTTTCCGGACGGCCCGACCGCTCGCTCTATCTATGGGGACTGCTCGGCTTCATCGCCTTGTGGCTGATTTTCACTTCGGTGCATTCGATCGCGCCGGGGCAACGCGGCGTCGTCAGTCGCTTCGGACGTTATTATTCGAGCCTCGGCCCGGGCGTCAGCCTGACCTTGCCGTCGCCGATCGACCGCGTGGCGAAGATCGATGTCGAAAACATCCGCAGCATCGATCTTGGCTCCGACAGCCAGGACGATCTGATGATCACCGGCGACCAAAATCTGCTCGATATCGCTTATTCGGTGCGCTGGAACATCCGCACCCCCGAACTTTATCTGTTCGAGCTCGCCGAGCCCGACGACACCATTCGCGAGGTCGCCGAAAGCGCGATGCGCGCGGTGGTCAGCGGGGTCAGCCTTAACGACGCGATGGGCGACAAGCGCGCGGATATCGAGGCACAGGTCGCCGAGACGATGCAGCGCATCCTCGACGGCTATCGCTCGGGCGTTCAAATTCAGGGCATCGCGATCAAGCAGGCCGACCCGCCCGACGCGGTCAACGATGCGTTCAAGGAAGTCACCGCAGCGCAGCAGGACGCCCAAAGCTATTTGAACCAAGCGCGCGCCTATGCGGTTCAGCTGACCGCCAAGGCGCAGGGCGAGGCGACCGCTTTCGACAAGGTCTATGTGCAGTATAAATTGTCGCCCGAAGTGACCCGCCGACGGATGTATTACGAAACGATGGAGCAGGTGTTGTCGAAGGTCGACAAGACGATCGTCGAAGTGCCCGGGGGGGTGACCTCCTATCTGCCGCTGCCCGAAGTGCAGAAATCGCGTCCCGCCGTGCGGGAGCCGGCGCAATGATCGAACTCGTCCGCCGCCGCCCGCTGATGATCGCGATCCTGGCTGCCGTCCTGCTGATCGTTTTACTCAGCAGCTTCCCGGTCGTGCCCGAAACCAAGCAGGGCGTCGTCGTCCGCTTCGGCGAGCCGGTGCGCATTCTCAACCGCTATCAGGTCGGCCAGCCGATCGGTTCACCCGGCGCCGGCCTTACCTGGCGGCTGCCGTTTGCCGAGCAAGTGGTGTGGATCGACAAGCGCGTGCTCGACGTCGACATGCAGCGCCAGCAGGTGCTGTCGACCGACCAGCGCCGGCTCGAGGTCGACGCCTTTGCGCGTTATCGCATCGTCGATCCGTTGCTGATGTTCATTCGCGCGCGTTCCGAGCAGCAGTTGAACGACCAGTTGCGCCCGATCCTCGGGTCCGAAGTGCGAAATGAGCTGGGCAAGCGATCGTTCGCCTCGCTTCTCACGCCCGAGCGTCAGGGCGTGATGGAAAATGTCCGCGCGTCGCTCAACAAGATCGCCCGGCAATATGGCGCCGAGATCATCGACGTGCGGATCAAGAAGACCGATCTGCCCGACGGCACCCCGCTGCAGTCGGCATTCGAGCGGATGCGCACCGCGCGGCTGCAGGAAGCGCGCTCGATCCGCGCCGAGGGCGCCAAGCAGGCGCAGATCATCCGCGCCGAAGCCGATGCCGATGCCGCCAAAACCTATGCCGCAAGCTTCGGCAAGGATCCGCAATTCTACGATTTCTACCGCGCGATGCAGTCGTATATGGCGACCTTCGTCGGCGATCCGCAGGACAAGAATGGCACCACCAGCGTCATTCTGTCGCCGCAAAACGACTATTTGCGGGAATTCTCTGGACGCTCGCGCTGATTTCAGGCGTTCAAATGCCATTCACCGGAGCAAGCCATTAGCGCCTTGCGTCCCGCGTATATTGATGGAGTATCGATGAGCCCGAAGGAGTCCGGAAAAGTGCGCTACGCCTATGGGGTCGCAATGTCCCTGCTGCTCGGGGGAACTGCGTTTTCCCTCGCCACCGGTCAGGCCGGGGCGCAAGTCGCGCAGAATTCGCCGACCGCGCTCGCGCCGCGACCGGGTGCGCCAATGTCGTTCGCCGACCTTGCCGCCCGGCTCCAGCCGGCGGTGGTCAATATCTCGACCAAGCAAAGGGTACCGGTGCGCGCGCGCAACGACCCGTTCGAGGAATTCTTTCGCCGCTTCGACCCGGCCAATCCGCAGGGCCAGGGCCAGGGCCAAGGCCAAGGCCAAGGCGGCGGCAGCGGGCAGGGCGGCACGCAGGGCGGCGGCGCCCAGGACGGCCAGGGCCAGCAACGCACACGTGAAGCCGGCTCGGTCGGCTCGGGCTTCATCATCTCGCCCGACGGCTATGTCGTGACCAACAATCACCTCGTCCAGGGCGCCGGCGGCACCGGCACGGTCGATACCGTCACAGTCATCACCACCGACCGCAAGGAATATCCGGCCCGCATTGTCGGGCGCGACGAGACCTCCGACCTCGCGGTCCTCAAGATCGAGGGCAAGAATTTGCCCTACGTCCAATGGGGCGACAGCACCCGTGCGCGCGTCGGCGACTGGGTACTCGCGATCGGCAACCCCTACGGTCTGGGTGGCACCGTCACCGCCGGGATCATCTCCGCGCTTCACCGCGGCATCACCGGCGTCGGCGCCTACGATCGCTACATCCAGACCGATGCCGCGATCAACATGGGCAATTCGGGCGGCCCGATGTTCGATTTGAACGGCAATGTGATCGGCATCAATTCGGCCTTGATTTCGCCGACCGGGGCGTCGGTCGGGATCGGCCTCGCGATTCCAGCCGAGGCGGCCAAGCCGGTGGTCGACGCGCTGGTGCGCGGGCAGCGACCGCAACGCGGCTATCTTGGTGTCGGCCTCCAGCCATTGGACGAAAGCCTCGCGCCGAGCCTTGGCCTGCCCAAGGACAGCGGCGAAATCGTGCGCTCGATCGTCCCCAATGGCCCGGCGGCGCGCGGCGGCCTTCAACAGGGCGACGTTATCGTCCGCGTCAACGGCCAGCCGGTCACCCCCGACCAGACCGTGTCCTATATGGTCGCCAACACTGCGGTCGGCTCGCGCGTCCCGCTCGAGATCATGCGCGCGGGCCGTCGCCAGAGCGTCACCGTGATGGTCGGCCAGCGCCCGCCCGAGGATCAATTGGCGAAGCTTGGCGGGGGCGGCGCGGACAATGACAATGGCGGCGCGGTTCCGGTCCCGGTCGCACCGCAGCGAGCGCTCGGCCTGTCGCTCTCGCCATTGACGCCCGAGCTTGCCCGCGCCGGCAATCTTCCCGCCAGCGCTCGCGGGGTGATCATTACCGCGGTCGATCCCAACAGCGATGCGTCCGAGGAAGGCCTCCAGCGCGGCGATCTGATCGTCTCGGTCAACAATCAGCTGGTCACCGCGCCCGCGCAGGTCGTCGCAGCGGTCGAGCTGGCGCGGCGTGCGGGCCGTCCGGCGGTGGCGCTGCTGATCAAGCGCGGCAATGCGCCCGAAGCCTATATCGGCGTCGACCTCGGGGCGCGTTAGCGCTTGCGCTTCGTCCGCCGCTAGGCAAGGTTGGCGGGCATGAGCGACACAGGAATCTACATCGGCGCCGTCGCGGGCGGCGCCAACGCGCAACAGCTTGAGCTGAAGCGCGCCAATCGTCACGGGCTGATCGCCGGCGCGACCGGGACCGGCAAGACGGTCACGCTGCAGGGCCTGGTCGAAGGCTTTTCGGCGGCCGGGGTGCCGACCTTCGTCGCCGACGTCAAAGGCGATCTCGCCGGTCTTGCGATGCCCGGATCGCCGACGTCGAAAACCCACGAGATTTTCGCCGCGCGCGCGGCCGAGATTGGCTTTGCCGACTGGCAGTATCGCGATTGCCCGGTGCAATTATGGGATCTGTTCGGCGAACAGGGCCACCCCATTCGCACCACCGCGACCGAGATGGGACCGTTGCTGCTCGCGCGGCTGATGAACCTCAACGAAGTTCAGGAAGGCGTTCTGACGATCGCGTTCCACGTCGCCGACAAGGAAGGGTTGGGGCTGATCGACCTCGACGATCTTCAGGCCATGCTGGTCAACGTCGGTGAGCGCGCGGACGAATTGACGCTCGAATATGGCAATGTGTCGAAGACTTCGGTGGGCGCGATCCAGCGCTCATTGCTCCAGCTGCGCAGTCAGGGCGCCGAGCATTTCTTCGGCGAACCGGCGCTCGAGCTCGACGATTTTCTCGCGGTCGACGACAGCGGGCGCGGCGTGGTCAACATCCTTGCCGCCGACCGCTTGATGTCGAGCCCGCGGCTTTATTCGACCTTCCTCCTGTGGCTGCTGTCGGAGCTGTTCGAGAATTTGCCCGAGGTCGGCGACATTCCGGTGCCCAAATTATGCTTCTTTTTCGACGAAGCGCATTTGCTGTTCACCGACGCGCCGCCGGCGTTGCAGGAGAAGATCGAGCAGGTCGTGCGGCTGATTCGCTCGAAGGGGGTCGGGGTCTATTTCATCACTCAGAACCCGATCGACATTCCCGACACGGTCGCGGCGCAGCTCAACAACCGGATCCAGCATAAGCTCAACGCGTTCACTCCGCGCGACCAGGCAGCGGTCAAGGCCGCGGCCGATACTTTCCGGCCCAATCCCGAGATCGATGTCGCCAGCGCGATCACCGAATTGAAGATCGGCGAGGCGTTGGTGTCGCTGCTTCAGCCCGACGGTTCGCCGTCGCCGGTCCAGCGTGTGCTGATCAAGCCGCCATCATCGCGCGTTGGGCCGCTTGCCGCCAACGAACGGCAGGTGCTGCTGACCACCGATGCTGTCGGCAATCGTTACGATTCATTGGTTGATCGCGAGACCGCCGAGGAGATGCTCGGCGCCAAAGCGGCCGAAGCATCGGCGGCGGCGGCGGCAGCGAAGGCCTCGACCGACGCCGAGCGCGAATCGGCGGTTCAGGCCAAGGCCGATGCGGTTGCCCAGCGCGAGCAGCTTCGCCTGCAACGTGAGCAGGAGCGACTGGCGGCGCAGCGCGAGCGCATCCAGGCGCAAGCCGATGCGCGCGCCGCGCGTGAAGCCGCAAAGCCGTCAATGACCGACAAGATGGTCCAGTCGGCCGGGCGCGCGGTCGCCAGCTCGGTCGGGCGTCAGCTCGGCAATCAATTGCTGCGCGGGATCCTCGGCGGGCTGTTCAAGGGCCGCTGATGCTCGCGCTCGCGGCGATGCTGCCGACCGCCGCGCCCGCGGCTCCGTCGCTCGCGGGGACTTATCAAATCCACCAGATGGAAATGGCCGGCGGGCTGGAGCTGCGCGCCGACGGACATTTTCGCTACGCGTTCGATTATGGCGCGGTGTCCGAAACCGCCGAAGGCGATTGGACCGCGACGCCGACCGGGGTCGTGCTGACCAGCAATCCGATGCCCAAGGCGCCGAGCTTCGCGCTGGTCGCCGACGATCCCGCGCCCAAGGGCGAGCTGTGGATGACGCTCGAGGATCCGGGCTTCGAATGGGGCACGCCGTTGAAGGCGATCGCGATCACCGCCGCCGACGCCGGGCAGGGGGTCGAAATCTCCGCCGATGACCGGGGCCGAGTCGATCTTGCGGGGCAGCCGGCGTTCGCCGAAGTTGCGCCGTTGATGCCGGTTTATGGCGCGACCGGAGAGATGTTTCCGCTCAGCCCCGAGCGCGGCCACCGCCTGCGTTTCCGTTTTCACGCCAACGACCTTGGGCGCGTCGCCTTCAACCGCCAGCCGCTGCGCGCTGACGGCGCCAATTTGCTGCTCGAACGCTTCGACACGGCGATTCGCTTTCTCCCCGATCGGCCTTAAGAAGACAGGCGGAAGAGGAGACGCGTGGCGGACACGAATTGCCAGGTGATCGAAGCGCTCGAGCGCGAATGGTGCGATGCCTTGTGCAGCAAGGATCTCGACCGCCTGCGCGCTTTGGTCCACCCCGATTTCACCTTGATCGGAACGCGCGCGACGGGTCCGTTCGTGATGGGCCGCGACGAGTGGCTTGAGGCGATCCAGCGCCGCGAGGTCGCCGCGATCGACATCGAAATTCAGGACGCGACGGTGCTCGACCAGGTGATGGTCGGGACCGTGCGCGCGCGCTGGCGCCTCAAATATCTCGGGCGGATCATCGAGGATTGCGTAATCCTGACCGACGTCTGGGTGCGCGACGGGACCCGCTGGCTCGCGCTCCGCCGTCATTCGACGCCCGCGCCGGCGAGCGACTGCAAAATGTCCGCGAAAGGAATTGGTTGATGCCGCGTGATCCCGTGACCGGCGGCGGCGTTATGCCGATCAAGGAACTGACCCTGCGCGGGATCGTGCTCGGCGCTCTGATCACGGTGCTGTTCACCGCCGCCAACGTCTATCTTGGACTGAAGCTCGGGATCACCTTCGCGACGTCGATCCCGGCGGCGGTGATCTCGATGGCGGTGCTCAAATTCGTCCGCGATTCGACCATTCAGGAAAATAATATTGTCCAGACGATCGCTTCGGCGGCGGGAACGCTGTCGGCGATCATCTTCGTCTTGCCCGGGCTGATCATGGTCGGCTGGTGGACCGGTTTCCCGTTCTGGCTGTCGGTCGCGGTGATCGCCCTCGGCGGGATTTTGGGGGTGATGTATTCGGTGCCGCTGCGGCGTGCGTTGGTGACCGGGTCCGACCTGCCATATCCCGAAGGCGTCGCAGCCGCCGAAGTGCTCAAGGTCGGCGCGGGCGTCGGCGGGGCGGAGGAGAACCGCCGCGGGCTGAAGATGATCGTCCTCAGCTCGCTCGTCTCCGCCGCTTACGCCGTGCTTGCCCAGACCAAGTTCGTCGCCACCGAAGCCGCGCGCAGTTTCAAGTTCGGCGCGGGCGCGACGGGCGTCTCGACCAGCCTGTCGATGGCGCTGATCGGCGTCGGGCATCTGGTCGGGATGGCGGTCGGAATCGCGATGCTGGTCGGGCTGATCATCAGCTGGTTCGTGCTGGTGCCATGGCAAACCGGGCTTGCCGGCCTCGCCTCGGCGGCCGACCTCGACACTTTGGTCGGCACTGTGTTCCGCGAAAAGGTGCGCTTCATCGGCGCCGGGACGATCGGGGTCGCCGCGATCTGGACGTTGCTGCGGATCATCAGCCCGATCATCAAGGGCGTCACGTCGGCGCTCGCCGCGAGCCGCGCGCGCGCCGCCGGCGGGCAGGACAGCCTGGCGCTGACCGAACGCGATATTCCGATCGGCATCATCGGCATCACCGTGCTCGGCTCGCTGATCCCGATCGGGCTTCTGCTGTCGGCGTTCGCCCAGTCGGGGCCGATCGCCGATGCGCCCGTGCTGACCATCGCCCTGAGCCTGCTCTACATCCTCGTCGCCGGCGCGATCATCGCCGCGATCACCGGTTACATGGCGGGCCTGATCGGCGCCTCGAACAGCCCGGTGTCGGGGGTCGGCATTCTCACCGTGCTCGGCATCTCGCTGATCCTCGTCGCGATTTTCGGACGCGAGATCGGGGTCGATGCGTCGAAGAGCCTGGTCGCCTACGCTTTGTTCGTCACCGCGATCATCTTTGGCGTCGCGACCATCGCCAACGACAATCTCCAGGATCTCAAGACCGGGCAATTGGTTGGCGCGACGCCGTGGCGGCAACAGGTCGCGCTGGTCCTCGGCGTCATCTTCGGGTCGCTGGTAATCCCGCCGATCCTGACCATCCTCAACGACGCCTTTGGTTTCGTCGGTGCGCCCGGCGCCGGGCCCAACGCGCTCGCCGCGCCGCAAGCCGCCTTGATCTCGGCGATCGCGCAGGGCGTGCTCGGCGGCAATCTCGACTGGAGCCTGATCGGCCTTGGTGGGTTGATCGGCGTCGGCGTGATCATCGTCGATGAGCTGCTCCGCGGGACCAAACGTGGCGCGCTGCCGCCGCTCGCGGTGGGCATGGGAATTTACCTGCCGATGGGGCTGACCTTGCTCATCCCGGTCGGCGCGACGATCGGCTATTTCTACAATAAATGGGCCAAGCGGGCGCCCGATCCCGCCTTTGCCGAGCGCCTTGGCGTGCTCATGGCGACCGGTCTGATCGTCGGCGAAAGCCTGTTCGGGGTCGCCTTTGCCGCGATCGTCGGCGCGACCGACAACGATTCGCCGCTGGCTTTGGTCAAAGACTTCGCGTGGGCGGTGCCGCTCGGCATCGTCGCTTTCGCCGCGGCGATCGCGTGGCTGTACATCAAGACCCGCAGCGAAGCGCAGGACAAATTGGCGAATGAACCCGCCGCCGAGGAGCCGCCGCCGGCTGCGGTGCGCTAGCCGCGTCCGCGATAGGGGGCGACGCCCTGATCGGGTAGCCACAGCCCTTCGGGCGGCGGACCCGATTGCCAGAAGACGTCGATCGGCATCCCGCCGCGCGGATACCAATAGCCGCCGATGCGCAGCCAGGTCGGGCGCATTTCCTCGGTGAGCCGCTGGCCGATGCCGACCGTCACGTCTTCATGGAAGCCGCAATGATTGCGGAATGCGCCGAGGTAGAGCTTGAGGCTCTTGCTCTCGACGATCGTCGCGTCGGGCGCATAATCGATCACCAGATGCGCGAAATCGGGCTGGCCGGTAACCGGGCACAGCGAGGTGAACTCGGGCGCGGCAAAGCGCACCAAATAGAGCGTCCCCGCGCGCGGATTGGGCACATAATCGAGCACCGCCTCGCCGGGGGAGGCAGGCAGCTCGCTTGGCTGGCCAAGGTGGCGTGTGTCCATCGGGCTGCGCCCCTAGCAGGCACGCGCGCCCGCGCCTATCCTCGAGCGATGAACGCACTCATCTCCACCGACTGGCTGGCCGAGCATTTTGGCGAGCCCGGTGTCGTCATCCTCGACGCCAGCTGGCACATGCCAGCGAGCGGCCGCAACGGCGCCGACGAGTATCGCGCGGCGCATATCCCCGGCGCCCGCTTCCTCGACATCGACGCCT
>JBDSTQ010000051.1:0-8522 GCA_039928195.1 Sphingomicrobium sp. | reverse complement strand
GCAATCGCGCGCGCGATGGGCTTCGCGCAGGTCTCGGTCAGCCACGAGGTCGCGCCGTTGATCAAGCTGATCGGGCGCGGCGACACGACCGTGGTCGATGCCTATCTGTCGCCGGTTCTGCGGCGGTATGTCGAGCGGCTTGCCGCGATGCTGGGCGGCGATCACGCGCCGCTCTTCATGCAATCGAACGGCGGGCTCGCCGCGGCCAGCGCGTTTCGCGGCAAGGACGCGGTGCTGTCGGGTCCGGCCGGAGGCGTCGTCGGGATGGTCGCCGCAGCGGCCACGCACGGCGCCGACCGCCTGATCGGTTTCGACATGGGCGGGACCTCGACCGACGTGTCGCACTATGCCGGCGCGTTCGAGCTCGCCGATGAAAGCGTCGTTGCGGGCGTTCGCATTCGCGCGCCGATGATGGCGATCCATACCGTCGCCGCCGGCGGCGGATCGATCTGCCGCTTCGACGGCATGCGCTTTCGCGTCGGGCCCGAGTCCGCGGGTGCGAACCCCGGGCCAGCCTGTTACCGCAATGGCGGGCCCCTGACCGTCACCGACTGCAACCTGTTCCTCGGGCGGATCGATCCCGAGCGCTTTCCTCAGGTGTTCGGGGCTGACGGCGGGCAAGCGCTTGATCCCGACGCTTCGCGGGCGCGGATTCAGGAGGTCGCCGATGCGCTCGGCGGCGACCGCTCGCTCGACGACATTGCCGAGGGCTTCATCGCCATCGCGGTGGACAATATGGCGGCGGCGATCCGCAAGATCTCGATCGCGCGCGGGCACGATGTCACCCGCTACACGCTCGCCTGCTTCGGCGGAGCGGGCGGCCAGCATGCGTGCCGCGTCGCCGACGCTTTGGGGATGGAGCGCATCCTCATCCACCCGCTCGGCGGCGTGCTTTCAGCCTATGGCATCGGCCTCGCCGACGTGAAGGCGATCCGCGAGACGAGCTGGCTCAAGCCACTCGCCGAGGATCTCGCGGACGCGCTCACGCCGCTTGAGCAAGCCGCTACAGCGGCCTTGGTCGCGCAAGGCATGGCGACCGCAGTGATCGAGCTTGATCGCCGCGCGCGTCTGCGCACCGCCGGCAGCGACACCACGATCGAAATTCCTATCGCTGCGCCGGCGCAAATGCGCGCGGACTTCGCGACAGTGCACGAGCGCCGCTTCGGTTATGTCGATGAGGCGGCGGAAGTGATCGTCGACACGTTGATCGTGGAAGCGGTCGGACGCTCGGGCGGCGTGATCGCGATGCAGCCGGAACACGCACAGCAAAGTTTCACCGGCCCCGCGATCCTCCACGAGACCGGATCGACGATCGTGGTTGAACCCGGCTGGTGGGCAGACCGCGCTTCCGACGGCTCGTTCATCCTCACCCGCGCTGAAGCACTCCAGCGAACGATGGCGATCGGCACCGAAGTCGATCCCGTCCGGCTGGAGATTTTCAACAATCTGTTCATGGCCATCGCCGAGGAAATGGGGGTCGCGCTTCAGGCGACGGCGACCAGCGTCAACATCAAGGAACGGCTTGATTTCTCCTGCGCGCTGTTCGACCGCGAGGGCGCGCTGATCGCCAACGCGCCGCACATCCCGGTACATCTCGGCTCGATGGGCGAAAGCATCCGCACGATTATTGATGCGCGCGGTGAGGGCCGCGACGGGCGCGGGATCCGCCGCGGCGATGCTTATGTACTCAACGATCCCTATCGCGGCGGCACGCACCTTCCCGACATCACGGTGATCGTCCCGGTTTTCTATGGCGAGCACGCCGCGCCGTCTGCCTTCGTCGCGGCGCGCGGGCACCATGCCGACGTCGGCGGTATCGCGCCCGGGTCGATGCCCCCCGACAGCCGCAGCATTGCCGACGAAGGCGTGATGATCGACAATGTCCTGCTCGTCGACGAAGGCCATTTCCGCGAGGCTGAACTGCGCGATCTGCTCGGCGCGGGGCAATGGCCGGCGCGCAATCCCGACCGCAACATTGCCGATTTGAAAGCCCAGCTTGCCGCCTGCACGCGCGGCGCAGACGTGCTTGCCGCGACCGCGCGCGATTATGGCGCGGAAGTCGTCGCCGCTTACATGCGCCATGTCCTCGCCAATGCCGAGGAATCGGTCCGGCGGCTGCTCCGGCGGCACGACGGCGGCGAATTCGACTATGCGATGGATAACGGCGCGCATGTGAAGGTCGCGATCCGCATCGACCGCGCCAGCCGCTCGGCGACCTTCGATTTCACCGGCACCAACGATCAGCTGCCCGATAATTTCAACGCGCCCTTTTCGATCGTCCGCGCGGCCTCGCTCTATGTCGTCCGGACGCTGATCGACGACGTCATCCCGATGAACGACGGCTGCCTGCGCCCGATCACTTTGATCGTCCCCGACGGATCGATGCTCAAGCCGCGCTTTCCCGCCGCGGTGGTTGCCGGCAATGTCGAGACCAGCCAGGTCGTTACCGACGCCTTGTTCGCCGCCACCGGGCGGCTCGCGCCGAGCCAGGGGACGATGAACAATTTCACTTTCGGCAACGCTGATCACCAATATTATGAGACGATCGCCGGCGGGTCGGGCGCCGGGCCCGACCATGACGGGACGAGCGCGGTGCAGACGCATATGACCAACAGCCGGCTGACCGACCCCGAGATTTTGGAGAGCCGGCTGCCGGTGCGGCTTGACGCGTTTGCGATCCGTCGCGGGTCGGGCGGCAAGGGCGCGCATGTCGGCGGCGACGGCGTCATCCGCGCGCTGACCATGCTCGAACCGATGCGCGCCAATATCCTCGCCAACCGTCGCAAGGTCGCGCCGCGCGGGATCATGGGTGGCGGTGACGCCCAGCCCGGGCGCAACTGGGTCGAGCGCGCCGACGGCTCGGTGACAATGCTCAGCGCGACCGACTTCGCCGAGATGGCGGCGGGCGACCGCTTCGTCATCGAAACCCCCGGCGGCGGCGGGTATGGCGCGCCATGAGCTACCTCCCACTCATCGGCATCGCGTTGGTCGTGCTCGGCTTCGCGTTGCGTTTCAATCCGTTGTTGGTGGTCGCGGTGTCAGCGATCGCCACCGGGCTGCTCGGCGGGATGGATTTTCTGAAGGTGCTGGCAACGCTCGGCAAAGGCTTCAACGACAACCGCTTTGTTTCCGCGGTGTATATCGTGTTGCCGGTGATCGGCCTGCTCGAGCGCTACGGCTTGCAGCAGCGCGCGAGGACTCTGGTCGGGCGGATGCTCAGGGCAACGGCAGGGCGGCTGCTGCTCGGTTACCTCGCATTCCGGCAAATTTTCGCCGCGCTCGGATTAAAGGATGTCGCCGGCCACCCCCAGACGGTGCGTCCACTGGTCGCGCCAATGGCCGTCGCGGCGGCTGAAAAAACGCACGGCAAGCTCGACCAGGCCACCGACGAACGCGTCAAGGCGATGGCCGCGGCGACCGACAATGTCGGACTGTTCTTCGGTGAGGATATCTTCATCGCGATTGCCTCAATCCTGCTTATCCAGGGTTCGCTAGCCGGGTTCGGGATTCAACTGACGCCGATCGAACTTTCGCTATGGGCAATCCCGACCGCGATCTGCGCCTTCCTCATCCACGGCGCGCGGCTGCTTTATCTTGATGTCCAACTTGCTCGTCGTCCCCGTGTGCGCGGGAACGACGCGGAGGGGCATCGGTCGTGATCACGCTCCACTGGCTCTACGTCCTCGCCGGAGCGGTGTTTGCCGCTTTCGCCATCGGCAGCCTACGCGACGCGACCAATTCGAAGCGCTGGGGCAATGCCGCCTTCTGGGGGCTGCTCGCGGTCAGCTTCTGGTTCGGCGATTTCCTCGGCGACGTCGGCAATGGCGTGCTCGTGCTGGCGCTGGTCGGAATTGCGGGCACGCATTTGCTTGGTCGCGGCGCCCTCCAATCGACCTCCAATGCGCAGCGGACAAAATCGTCCGAGCGCCTCGGCAATTGTCTGTTCCTGCCCGCGCTGGTGATCCCGCTCACCGCCTTTGTCGGCACCCTTATGTTCAATTACACGCCGTTGAAGGACAGCGGCCTGATCGATCCCAAGTCGGTCACGCTGGTGCTCCTCGGCCTCGGCGTGATCCTCGCGCTCGCCATTTCCTACGCGTGGCTGCGCCCGCCGCTTACCGCGCCGCTCGAGGAAGGTCGGCGGCTGATGGATTCGATCGGCTGGGCGGCGGTGCTGCCGCAGATGCTCGCCGCATTGGGCGCGGTGTTCGCGGCGGCGGGGGTCGGCACCACGGTGGGCGCGCTCGCCAGCGCGATCCTGCCCGAAGGCAGTGTGATTTTCGCGGTCCTGCTCTACGCGCTCGGCATGGCGGCATTCACGATGATCATGGGCAATGCCTTCGCCGCTTTCCCGGTGATGGCAGCGGCGATCGGGGTCCCGATCCTTATCCAGCAGCACGGCGGCAATCCGGCGGTGATCGGCGCGGTCGGCATGCTCGCGGGCTTTTGCGGGACGTTGATGACTCCGATGGCGGCCAACTTCAACATCGTCCCCGCGGTGCTGCTAGAGCTCAAGGACCAATATGCGGTAATCCGCGCGCAGGTCCCGACGGCAATCCCGCTGCTCATCGCCAATATCGTCATCCTCTATGTCGCGGGGTTCTTGCTGTGACGCTCGACGCCGCGCTGGCCGGGCAAATGGCGCGGATCGCGCTCGGCCATGTCGCGCGCGAATATCCGCACAAGCTTGATCACGTGCTGAGCGGCGACGCCGACTTGCTGGGCCCACGCGTGCTTCACCCGATCTTCTTCGGCAGCTTCGACTGGCACAGCTGCGTCCACGGCTGGTGGACGTTGCTGACGGTGCGGCGGTTGTTTCCTCAAATCCCCGAAGCGGCGGCAATCGCCGAGCTTGCGAATGACAGCTTCACCGCCGTCAAGGTCACGGATGAAAGCGCCTATCTCGACCGGCCGCTAAGCCGCGGGTTCGAGCGGCCGTACGGCATCGCCTGGCTGCTCTATCTCCATCTCGAGGCCAGCCGCCACGATGACGTCTGGGCGAGCAACCTCGCACTGCTCGCGCGCGCCTTCGCCGACCGCCTGCGCGATTATCTCGCTATCCTCACCTACCCGATCCGCGCGGGGACTCATGCCAACACCGCCTTCGCGCTGATCCTGGCGCTCGAATGGGCCGACAAGTTCGACCATAAACTGGCGGCGCAAATTCGCGCGCGTGCTCGGCATTGGTTCGGCGATGATCGCGACGCGCAGGCGTGGGAACCGGGCGGGGACGATTTCCTCTCGTCCACCTTGATCGAAGCGCTGTGCATGGCGCGCGCCAACCCCGCTCTGTTCCCGATCTGGTTCGAGCAATTCCTGCCGCGCCTCGCCGCGCGTGAGCCCGCCACCTTGTTCACTCCGGCGACGGTCAGCGACCGCAGCGACGGCAAGATCGCCCATCTCGACGGCCTCAATCTCAGCCGCGCGTGGTGCTGGCGAAGCCTCGCCCCGCTGGTGCCCGAGCGCGCGATCGCCGAAGCCGCCGCCGACGCCCATCTCGCCGCCGCGCTGCCGCAGCTCGCCGGCGATTATATGGGCGAGCATTGGCTGCAGAGCTTCGCGCTGCTCGCCGAGCTGGAGCGGCCATGATCCCCGCGCCACCGCCCGAAGCGGCGATCGTCATCACCGGCTCAGCATTGCCCGAAGCCAGCGCCGACCGCGCTTATGGCGTGCTGCGCATCGACCGTCAGCGTATCGCCGCCTCGCCCAGCCGCGCGCTCGACCAGATCCTCAAGGACGTCCCCGGCCTGCAGCTGTTCCGCCGCTCGGATTCGCGCAGCGGCCATCCGACCAGCCAGGGCGTTACCTTGCGAGCACTCGGCGGCAACGCGTCGAGCCGCGCTTTGCTCACGCTCGACGGGGTGCCCCAGGCCGACCCGTTCGGGGGCTGGGTCAATTGGCCGGCCTATGATCCCGCCGACCTTGCCGAGGTGCGGGTGGTGCGCGGCGGCGGCAGCGTCGCTTACGGCCCGGGCGCGCTGGCCGGAACGATCGCCATGGCGAGCCGCGCCGATGGCGGGATCAGCGGCGGCATTGAAGGCGGCAGCCGTAGCTCGCTCGAGGCACAGGCACGCGCGGGCGCGCGGATCGGCGGCGGCTTGCTCAGCCTGTCCGTGCGCGGCGGGCGCTCGGATGGCTTCATCCCGATCACATCAGGCACGCGCGGACCCGCCGACGAGCGCGCGCCCTATCGTTTCTGGAACAGCCGCGCGCGCTTCGTCGCCCCGCTCGGTTCGGCGACCGAGCTTCAGGCGAGTATCGCCGGCTTCCATGACTGGCGCACGCGCGGAACCGATTTCAGCGCCAACCGCACTAACGGCACCGACGCCTCGCTGCGACTAGTCGGCCAGGGCGCATGGCAATGGAGCGCGCTCGGTTATTGGCAATGGCGCGATTTGCGCAGCAGCTTCGCCAATGTCAGCGCGGGGCGCAGCGTCGCCGCGCGGGTGTCGCTGCAGGACGCAGTGCCGTCGCACGGGCTTGGCGGAAGCTTCGAATTGCGCCCGCCGCTGCCGGAGGGAGTCGAACTGCGCTTCGGCGGCGATGCGCGCCGCACCGACGGCGAAACGCACGAATTGTTCAGCTATGTCGCCGGAGCCGCGACGCGGCGGCGGGTGGCCGGCGGAGAGACGTGGACCGCGGGCGTATTCGGCGAGGGTAGTACCGAGCTTGGCCGCTTGCTGCTCACTGCCGGCGCTCGCGTCGATCGCTGGCAAGTGCGCGACGGGCATTTGTTCGAACAGACCCTCGCCACCGGGGCGACGCTGCGCGACGAGCGCTTCGGCAAGCGCGACGGCTGGCGTCCGACCGCGCGTGCCGGTGCTCTGTTCGATCTCGGCAACCTCAGCCTGCGCTCGGCGGCCTATCTTGGCTGGCGGCTGCCGACGCTCAACGAGCTGTTCCGCCCGTTCCGCGCGGGACTCGATGCGACCGCTGCCAACGCCGAGCTCGATCCGGAGCGGCTCAAAGGTGTGGAAGCCGGTGTGGATTTTCGTCGCGGTCCTCTGCGCTTCGCCCTGACCGGCTTCATCAATCGGCTCGACGACGCCATCGCCAACGTCACGTTGGGGCAGGGGCCAGGCGTCTTCCCGGGGGTCGGGTTCGTCCCTGCGGGCGGTACCTATCGCCAACGGCAGAACGCCGGAGCGGTAAAGGTGCGCGGGCTCGAAGGTTCGGCGCAATGGTCGCGCGGACCATGGTCGCTGCGCGCGGGGGTCAGCCTAACGCGCGCGCGGCTCAACGGGCTGCGTCCGGCGCAGACGCCCAACTTCGCGGCCACGCTTGGCGGCGGGTGGAGGCGCGGGGGCAAGGGCGCCGAACTCGCGCTGCGCCGCGTCGGCGCGCAATTTGAGGATGATCTCAACACTCGTCTTCTCAAAAGCGCGACCACGCTCGACGTGTCGGCCTTCTGGCCGCTGACGCGCCAGTTCGAGCTCGTCGCCCGCGCCGAAAATCTGACCAACCGCTTGGTGATCGCCGGAATCAGCGGTGATGGCGCAGTTGAACGCGCGACCCCGCGGACCCTTTGGCTGGGTGTGCGGTTGAAGCGGGCAAAGGAGCCTTGATGACTGACCGCGACCAGCGCGCCGAGGCGCTCAGCAAAGTCCCGGCGATCACGCTCGGCTTCTGGATCATCAAGATTCTCGCCACCACCTTGGGCGAGACCGGCGGCGACAGCGTGAGCATGTCCTGGCTCGGCGAAACCACGCCCGGCGCCGCCGCCTCGCCGCTCAATGGCTATCTCGTCGGGACGTTAATCTTCGGTGCGGTCCTGCTCCTCCTCGTGTGGCTGCAGATCCGCGCGCGGCGGTTCAATCCGTGGCTGTACTGGGCGACGATCATTGCCTCGACCACCGCCGGAACGACGCTCGCCGACTTCGCCACGCGGTCGATCGGGATTGGTTACCCGGGCGGTTCGCTATTGCTGTTCGCGTGCGTGCTGGGCTCGCTGTTCGCGTGGCACCGCTCGCTCGGCACGGTCGACGTCAACACCATCGTCACGCCCAAGGCGGAAGGCTTTTACTGGCTGACGATCACTTTCTCGCAGACGCTTGGCACCGCGCTGGGCGATTGGGTAGCCGATGGCAGCCTCGGCTATTCGGGCGCGGCATTGTTGTTCGGCGGCCTGCTGGCGCTGCTTGCGATCCTCTACTTCGCGACCAGCATCAGCCGCGTGGCGCTGTTCTGGGCGGCGTTCATCCTCACCCGCCCGCTCGGCGCAACGGTCGGCGATTTCCTCGACAAGCCCGTCGCCAAAGGTGGCCTCGAGTTCAGCCGCCCGCTGGCCACAGCGGTCCTCGCGGTGGTCATCGTCGCGCTGATCTTGCTCGTGCCCCAGCGCCCCGGATCGCACCCGAAAGCGAATGTCTGAGGGAGAAAACTGGTGGACGCACTAGGGCTCGAACCTAGGACCCGCTGATTAAGAGCCCCGTTGGGCGTGTTTCCCGGTTGCCGAGAGCGGACAGCCGCTTCCGGCGGAGCGATGATCTCGCGGATTTCGGCGCCGCATTTGCGGATGCGTT
>JBDSTQ010000050.1:0-2850 GCA_039928195.1 Sphingomicrobium sp. | reverse complement strand
GCGCGCGAGGCGATCGAAAAGGCCGGCGGATCGGTCGATATCATTGCGGCCCGCAACTCGGCCGAATTGGCCGCGGCGAGTTCCGCCGGGTTGCGCGCGGCGATGATTTCGACCGAACCGCCGGCCTTTTCGATCGCCTCGCGCGCGCCCTTGGACACGCCGGCAACCTTGAGGCTGAGCTTCGCCGTCAGTGCGCCCTTGCCGAGCACGCGGACGCCGTCCTTGCCGCCGCGCGCGAGGCCCGCGGCCTTGAGCGCGTCATGGTCGAGCGTGCCCTTGGCATCGAGTTTGCCGGCGTCGATCATCTTTTGAATCGCGCCCAAATTCACTTCGGCGAAATCCTTGGCGAAAATGTTGTTGAAGCCGCGCTTCGGCAACCGCATGTGGAGCGGCATCTGGCCACCTTCGAAGCCGAAGATGCTGACGCCCGAGCGGCTGGTCTGGCCCTTCTGGCCGCGGCCGGCGGTCTTGCCCTTGCCCGAGCCGATGCCGCGTCCGACGCGCATCCGGCCCTTGCGGGCGCCCTTATTGTCGCGAATTTCGTTCAGTTTCATGGTCAGTGCACTCGCTTTCGCTTTTGTCGCGCAGGATCGGATATCCGATCCGGATAGGGTGGTTAGTCGACGCTCACCAGATGCGCGACCTTGCGTACCTGGCCGAGCACTTCGGGGGTGCCTTCAACCTCGATCGTGCGGCCGAGCTTATTGAGCCCGAGGCCGACCAGCGTCGCGCGCTGAGTCTTGTCGCGGCGGATCGGCGATCCGGTCTGGGTGATTTTCA
Source organism: Sphingomicrobium sp. (assembly GCA_039928195.1). Classification (GTDB taxonomy): domain Bacteria; phylum Pseudomonadota; class Alphaproteobacteria; order Sphingomonadales; family Sphingomonadaceae; genus Sphingomicrobium. Next base: position 2,070 of record JBDSTQ010000050.1, on the reverse strand, counting down.
TTTTGGCCATCTGACTTACTCCGTGATCGCTTCGGCCTGTGCATCGGCGTCGGCAGCGCTGGCGCCGCCACGGCCGAGCAGGTCGGCGACCTTCTTGCCGCGCCGCTGAGCGACCGAGCGCGGGCTGGTTTGCTCCTTCAATGCCTCGAAGGTCGCGCGGATCATGTTGTAGGGGTTCGACGTGCCGACAGACTTGGTGACCACGTCGTGGACGCCGAGGCTTTCGAACACCGCACGCATCGGGCCGCCGGCGATAATTCCGGTGCCCGACGGAGCCGAGCGCAAGGTCACCTTGCCGGCGCCGAAATGGCCATTGCCGTCATGGTGCAACGTGCGTCCGTCGCGCAGTGGCACGCGGACCATCGACTTTTTCGCCGCCGCGGTCGCCTTGGAGATCGCTTCGGGGACTTCGCGCGCCTTGCCGTGGCCGAAACCGGCGCGGCCCTTGCCGTCACCGACCACGACCAGAGCGGCAAAACCAAAGCGCTTGCCGCCTTTGACGGTCTTCGAGACGCGGTTGATGTGGACCAACTTCTCGATCAGTTCTTCGCCGCCGTCGTCGTCGCCGCCACGACCGCCACGGCGATCGTCGCGCCGTCCGCGATTGCCGCCGCCGCGATTGTCGCGGCCACCGCCGCCGCCGCCACGTCCGCCGCGCGGGCCGCCGCGCGGAGCACCGCGACCGCGTTGCTCCATCGGCGCTTCGGCCGGCGCCGCCGGCGCTTCGGTCGCAACCGGGGCCGCAGCTCCGGCAGCAGCAGGCGCTTCAGGCGCCGCGGCGGGAGCAGTCTCTACGGGCGCCGCAGCCGCAGGAGCGGCAGCCTCGGGAGCAGCGGCTTCGGGAGCAGCAGCTTCGGGAGCCGCGTCGTTGGTCGGTTTTTCGTCAGCCATTTAAAACTCCAGTCCGCCTTCGCGGGCAGCGTCGGCGAGGGCCTTGACCCGGCCATGGAACAGGAAGCCGCCGCGATCGAACACGACGCGGCTGACGCCCGCCTTCTTGGCGCGCTCCGCAAGCGTCTTGCCGACCTGGGCAGCGCCGTCGCGCGTGGCGCCGGTCTTGCCCTTCAGATCCTTGTCGAGGGTCGAGGCCGAAGCGAGCGTCTTGCCCGCTTTGTCGTCGATCACCTGGGCGTAGATGTGGCGGCCCGAACGATGGACCGACAGGCGCGGCTTGCCCGACGCGCGCGCTTTCAGGGCGGTGCGCACGCGGCGGCGGCGGCGGTCGAAGAGGGAGAGTATCGCCATGGCTATTTCTTCTTGCCTTCTTTGCGGTAGATATATTCGCCGCGATATTTGATGCCCTTGCCCTTATACGGCTCGGGCTTGCGCCAGCGGCGGATCTCGGCCGCGACCTGGCCAACCTTCTGCTTGTCGATGCCGCTGATCTCGACCGTGTTGGGGTCGGGCGTCTTCACGTCGACGCCGTCGGGCACGGGGAAATTGACGTCGTGGCTGTAGCCCAGCTGAAGGCGCAAATTCTTGCCTTGAGCCGCGGCGCGATAGCCGACGCCGGTAATTTCCAGCACCTTGGTGAAGCCGTCGGTGACCCCGGTCACAAGGTTCTGAACGAGCGTCCGGTGCATGCCCCAGAAGGAGCGCGCGCGCTTGGTCTCGTTGGCCGGCTTGACCACAATCTGGCCGTCTTCGATGCCATAGCTGATGTCGTCGAGCATCGGCATGGTCAGCGTCCCCTTGGGGCCTTTGACCGACAAAATCGCGCCTTCAACCGAAGCGGAAACGCCGCTCGGCATCGGTACCGGCACTTTACCAATGCGGCTCATCAGAACACCTCCGCGAGGACTTCGCCGCCGACATTCTGGTCGCGCGCTTCGCCGTCCGAAAGCACGCCGCGCGGGGTCGACACGATAATCGTGCCAAGACCGTTGCGGATGCGCGGAAGCTCGCGTGCGGCCGAATAGACGCGGCGGCCGGGCTTGGACACTCGCGCCAGATGCTGGATTGCGGGCTGCCCTTCGAAATATTTGAGCTCGATGCGCAGGCCTTTCTGCCCGGCCAGTTCCTCTTCGGAATAGCCGCGGATATAGCCTTCGCGCTGGAGCACATCGAGGA
>JBDSTQ010000049.1:0-3676 GCA_039928195.1 Sphingomicrobium sp. | reverse complement strand
ATCGCCGCCACGATGCAGCTGGCTCGCGGCGCCATTGCGGTAGCAACGGTCAGCCGACTGTCGCCCACCGGCTACGATGCGCGCGTGGAGGTGCTCGGCAGTCGGGATCATGTCTGTGCGGGGATGGGGCGGCATACACCGCTTCATTGCGTCGACGGATCCAGCGGACTTTCTGATTCGGAAGCTGCGTGGGACTCGTGGCGAACCCGCTTCGCGCAAGCGTTCGATCGTCAGATGGCTGCGTTTCTAGACGCCGTGCGTGGCAAAGAACCACAGGGCGCGAGGCCCGCCGATGCCGTGCGGGCACAGCGGATTGCCGAGGCCGCAAGGCATTCGATGGAGCAAGCTGCACCGGTGCTCATGGATTGAATCGGCTGAGCTAGGTTTGATTGCCCTCAGCAATCTGGAACGACGGAACTCGGCGGCTCGCTCGTCAGCGGCTGGTCGCGTCGAACAGCATCGGCCTCCCGCGATCCTGCTGGAACCGATCCAGCCAGTCGAGCAGCCGATCGGCGACGCGCGGACCGGCGACGACCCCGATTTGAGCGGCGCCCGGAAAGCGTGATGGCCGCACTTCGTCAGCGCGATGGGCGACCGCTTCGATGAACTGAGCCGCGTCATCCGGTGTCCGGATTCGCGGACCAGGGAAGAGCGCCTCCGGGTTATCGACGTTGAGCTTTCCCCGCCGCTGAAGATCTTCGAGGTCTGGCGCGTAAAAGCCGATTGGGCGGTCGAGCGCCAAATAGTCCGACCAAATGCTCGAAACGTCGCTGATGATTGCGTCGGCAGCCCCAAGCAGCTGGTACAATGTGACTCCGACAGCGGCGAGCAATTCGTGGGTGATGATGGTCACCCCAGCGCCATCGTAGGACGAAGCGTCGAGCGGATGCGGCTTGAGCACGAGTTGCATGGAATGCGTTGCCGCCATCCGTGTCAGCGCCGCGACGATTTGGGTCAGCTCCGGATTGCTGGTTAGGTCGTCGGCATCGCGCCACGTGCGGCCATGAGACCCGCTCGCCGCCCGATAGGTCGGCGTCCACAGCACGGTCCGCTTAGTGGGGTCGAGCCCGAGGCGCTCGAGCACATCGCTCGCGGGAGTAACGGAGAATTGATCGATGCGCGGATTGCCGACGATGGCGACGGCGGATTCGGGCAGACTGAAGCGCTGCTGACGCTGATGACCCCACAAGCGGGTTCCAGCGACGACCACGGTCGAGCGGATGAGATCGGTGCCGGAAGCAAACTTGGGGCCATCGCCGTGCCAAAGATTGACCACCAGCCGATTTGCCGGCGGACGGACTGCGGTGAACAGCCCGTGCGTGTAAAAGGTCGTCTCGGCGGTGAGAGCGAGAGCCACGGCCCGGCCGGTGTCGCGTTGCACGCGGATGATCTTGCGATCGGCCGCGAGCTCGGCCACGGCAAAGGCTGGACCCGCATAGTTTGCGTCGCTGACCAGCCAATAGATACGGCCGCGATAGCGCCGCCGCAGCGCTCGCAGAGTTTCGATCGCGTTGCCCTCATCGTCGGGCCAGCCGTGGACGATGGCGTGGCGGCGCGGCGGAAGCACGCGGAGGAGCAATACGCACAGCGATCGCCAGCCAGTCCGCGCGGCGATCGCACCTTTGGTGCCCAATAGCGACAGACCGGGGATAGGGCGGATAGCATCACCAGGGCGGACGCCGGGTCGGACGATGCCGCCCCCGATCCATTCCGCCCACCTTGCCGCCACGTGTTTCCTCAACTCAGTAAATGCGCGCATATCCGCGCCTCGTTGAGGAGGGGAATAATCGGCCCTGACGAGTACCAAAACCTATCAGCTCGCCGACGGAGGTCTCCCTCATCGGCCGGCCGAAGCGATATGATCTTCCACTGTCCCGTCGGAGCTAGCGTCGTCACGCCGAAGCAATGTCGTGATCGGCCGCTCGAAATGCATGTCGTGAGTAGTCGGGAAGGGGTTTCGCGGAAACGCATTCTCGATGACGATCCGGCGGATTCGACGAACGATGGCATCCGGAATGCGCTCGGTAAGTTCGACTTCGAGCTGTTCGATGTCGATCTTCAGCAGATCGATGATCCCGTGGCGCTGGACGATTTCAGCGAGCACGCGGTTGGAGTCGACGGCAGGCACCGTCATCGTCGCGCCCCCCTGCCGGCCGATGCCGCCATAGCGGCCGGTCGGTTCCCAACCGAAGTCGACGGTGCCGTCCTGCATTGCGACCGCCGCTTCGCACAGTACATATCGCTCTTCGAAGCCGCGCAGATTTTGTTTTAGGCGCTCGATATTTTGTGGCAGCGGCTCGTAACAATAAACGAACGCCTCGTTGTTGCGCGACAGGAAATACAAGGTGGAGATGCCAACGTTTGATCCGAGATCGACGATCGTTCGCGCCGTGCGGTCGTCGCCATAATCGCCGCGGAAGAAGATTTCGTTGATGGTCAGCACGTCGTCTGCGACGAAGGCGGTCGGTCGCACTACGCCGATCGGAGTCCGGATCGAAAATTGAGCCGGATAATTTCCGGCGTTGCGAAGATATCGCTTAAGAAAGTCGACTGGCCTCGAGCAATGGCGCAACGTTTTAATCACGCCAGAGTAGTTGCCTGGCTTCGCCAGCGCCTGAACAACGGCCCAGAGGGTGCGCTTATGGTGCGCTCGGTCAATTTCGGTCATGCAAATGTCTCGGCAATTCGTGAGGCGCGACCTTAAGGCGCTAGGCGCAATCCGGCCAACGCTGCTAACTATCACGGCCTGTCCGCCGAGATGAACCCCTGATCTAAGGACGAGGCGCGTAGCGCGTCCCGATCTTGAACAAATTAACCTTAGAGCCCTCAAAACGCTGCGATTGCTCCATTGTGATCGGTGCTCCGCCCCCGTAAAACAATCGTTGGGGAGCTTGTGTGCAAAGAAGATATGACGCTGAGCCCGACCTTAGCTGCGTGCTGCGAGCGCGCTTGTCCGAAAGGTCGGGACATGCGCTTTTTCGGCGCCGGTTACGCTTGCTTGAGCGTTCGTTGGCTGCCGACCTGACGCGCCGACTTCGTCGGCTGCCGTTTTGACCTATCGACACGCGTCCATGTTCCCTGGGCCGAGACTTGAGCCGTCGACAGTCGTCGTCGTGTCCGATCACGGGTCGGTCAATGGCGGTCAGGCAAAAGTCGCGATCGAATCCGCGCTGGGGCTCGCGGCTCGCGGCCTCGACGTCCGCTTCGTCGCCGGGTGCGGACCGCTCGACGCGCGTCTGCGCGAAGCTGGAATTGAGTGTGACGTAGTTGGCGACCATGACATCTTGTCAGACCCGAACCGAGTTCGTGCGGCCACGGCGGGAATTTGGAATCGTCGCGCCGCGGAAGTGCTCGCGCAGTGTCTCGCGAGGTGTGATCTCCGCAGCACGGTCATCCACGTTCACGGCTGGGCCAAAGCGCTTTCCCCAAGCATCGGTCCGGTAATTACCAGCTCGCGGGCGGCGCATGTCTACACGTTGCACGACTATTCTTTGGCTTGTCCGAACGGCGGCTTTTTCGACTATCAGGCGAATGAAATTTGTACGCGGCGCGCACTGGGCGCCGATTGCCTGACTACGAACTGCGATTCACGAAGCGTCGCGCATAAGGCGTGGCGAGTTGCGCGCCAGGCCACATTGTGGCGTGCCGGACGTTGGCCAGGGGCCCTGCGAGAGAT
>JBDSTQ010000048.1:0-9192 GCA_039928195.1 Sphingomicrobium sp. | reverse complement strand
GCCAAGGTGCTCGGCGACAGCGAGGACCATCCCGACGTCGAGACGCTTCACACGCGCGCCTCGGCGGTCGATTCGAACATTTCGATCGCCACGGTCTACCGCACCGTCCGCCTGTTCGAGGAAGCCGGCATTCTCGAACGCCACGAATTCGGTGACGGTCGCTCGCGCTACGAGGCCGCGTCGGACGCGCATCACGATCATTTGATCGATGTCGAGACCGGCAAGGTCATCGAGTTTGTCGATGACGAACTCGAGTTGCTGCAAAAACGCATTGCCGAGAAATTGGGCTTCCGCCTCGTCGACCATCGCATGGAGCTGTACGGCGTCGCCGTCGACCGCGAGCGCTGAGCGCATGACGCCGCTCGCGCTGGCGCGCATCGCCGGCCTTGTCCTGCTGTTCCTCGTTTGCGCGCCGCCGCATCTGCTGAGCAAATGGCTGCTCGGTCGCTCGGCCTGGCCGCGGCGCTTTCTCGCCGCTGCGGCGTGGATCGCGGGTGCGCGGGTCCGCATCGAGGGCGCTCCTGCTGCGGCCCACAGCCTGCTCATCGTCAATCACTTAAGCTGGCTCGATATTCTCGTGATGGGCGGCGCGACCGGCTGCGCGTTCGTTTCGAAGGACCAGCTTGGCCACGGCATGATTCACTGGCTCGCCGACCAGAATGCCACGGTTTATGTGAAGCGCAGCCACGTCAAAGGCGCCCGGGATCAGGCGCTGACCATCGCTCGCGCGCTTGAAGGCGGCAAGCCGGTGGCATTGTTTCCCGAAGGCACCACCGGTCCGGGAACGCATCTTCTCCCGTTCCGCTCGACCTTGCTCGAAGCCGCCAATTTTGCCGCAAAAGACGTCGCCATTCGCCCCGTCGCGCTCGATTATGGCGCGGCGGTGACCGAGGTCGCCTGGTTCGAGGAGCCGGCCAAATCCAACGCCCTGCGCGTTCTGGGCCGGCGCGGGACATTCCCCGTTGTCGTCCGCTTGCTCGCGCCGCTCGACCGCTCGGGCGACCGCAAGCAACTTGCCGCCGCCGCGCGCGCCAGTATCGCCGCCACGCTCGGCTTCAAGTCGGACGCGAGTCCGCCTATAGCTTTGCGCAAATGACTCCCAAAACCTACCGAATCAAAAGCTTTGGCTGTCAGATGAACGTCTATGACGGAGAGCGTATGGGCGAGCTGCTCGGCGCCAACGGCATGACCGCGGCCGCCGACGGCACCGATGCCGACCTCGTCGTGCTCAACACTTGCCACATCCGCGAAAAGGCCGCCGATCGCGCCTATTCGGACATTGGCCGCCTGCGCCGCGACGATGGCTCGAAGCCGCTGATCGCGCTCGCCGGCTGCGTCGCCCAGGCCGAGGGCGCGGAGGCGCAGCGCCGCTCACCGATGATCGACATCGTCGTCGGTCCGCAGGCCTATCATCGCTTGCCCGAACTGGTCGGTCAGGCCGCGCGCGGCGGTCGCCCGCTCGACACCGACATGCCGGCGATTTCCAAATTCGACGCGATGCCCGCGCGCCGCCGCTCGGGACCGTCGGCCTTCCTCACCGTTCAGGAAGGTTGCGATAAATTCTGCACTTACTGCGTGGTGCCTTACACCCGCGGCGCCGAAGTCAGCCGCCCCGCCGCCGCCATCATTGCCGAGGCCCACGCTTTGGTCGACGGCGGCGCCCGCGAGATCACTTTGCTCGGGCAGAACGTCAACGCCTGGGCCGATCAGACGCTTGGCCTTGCAGGGCTGATTCGTCAGCTCGCCCGCATCGAAGGGCTCGAGCGGATCCGCTACACCACCAGCCATCCCGCCGACATGACCGACGACCTCATCGCCGCGCACGGCGAAGTGGCGAAACTGATGCCTTATCTGCACCTCCCGGTGCAGTCGGGCAGCGACCGCATCCTCCGCGCGATGAACCGCAGCCATTCGGTCGACGGTTATGTGCGGACGATCGAGCGCGTCCGCGCGGCGCGGCCCGACATCGCCATTTCGGGCGATTTCATCGTCGGCTTCCCCGGCGAGAGCGAAGAAGATTTCACCGCGACGCTCAACCTGGTTGACGCGGTCGGCTATGCTGCGGCTTATTCGTTCAAATATTCCCCGCGCCCGGGCACGCCGGCCGCAACCATGGAGAGCCAGATTCCCGCATCCGTCATGGACGACCGCCTCCAGCGCCTCCAGGCGCGCCTCGCCGCGCACAGTCAGGCTTTCAACCGCGGCTGCATCGGCCGCGACACGCGTATCCTCATCGACCGCGTCGGCCGCAAGCCCGGCCAGATGATCGGCAAGTCGCCGTGGCTGCAATCGGTGTTTGTCACCACCGACGCGCGGATTGGCGACATGATCGACGTCGATCTTGTCGAGGCTTTGCCCAACAGCCTCGGCGGCGTCATGCTCGATCAGGCTGAGGCCGCCTGATGGCTCGCCGCGACCCCACCGCCGTTGCCGACAATGAGCAGGGCCGCGCGCGGCTCGAGCTCGAGTTCGACCAGCCCTATTTGCTCGGTCCATTGTTCGGCGATTACGACCGCCATCTGGTGACCATCGAAAGCCGGCTTGGCGTGCACATCGCGGCTCGCGGCAACAAGGTCCAGATCGAGGGCGAGGCCGACAGTGCGGCGCGCGCGCGCGATGTCCTGCTTGGGCTCTACAACCGGCTCGACCAGGGTCATGACGTCGATGCCGAGGCGGTCGACGCGGTGCTCGGAATGGCCGCCCAGCCGCACCTCGACGGGATCATCGAGGATGAAGTGACCTCGCCGCCGCAGGCAATGATCCGCACGCGCAAGAAAACTATTGTCCCGCGCTCGGCGGTGCAGACCACCTACATGCAGGCGCTCGCGCGCGACGACATGATCTTTGCCTTGGGGCCTGCGGGCACCGGCAAGACCTATCTCGCGGTCGCGCAGGCGGTGTCGCAACTGATCACCGGCAGCGTCGACCGGCTGATCCTGTCGCGCCCCGCGGTCGAGGCCGGCGAGCGCCTGGGCTTTCTCCCCGGCGATATGAAGGAGAAGGTCGATCCCTATCTCCGCCCGCTCTACGACGCGCTTTACGACATGCTCCCGACCGAGCAGGTCGAGCGGCGCATCGCCAGCGGAGAGATTGAGATCGCGCCGATCGCCTTCATGCGCGGACGCACCTTGAACGACGCCTTCATCATCCTCGACGAAGCGCAGAACACCACCCCGCTGCAGATGAAGATGTTCCTGACCCGCTTCGGACTGCGCGCACGGATGGTGATTTGCGGCGATCCCAATCAGGTCGATCTGCCCGATCCGTCCAAATCGGGGCTCGCCGATGCGGTCAACAAGCTCGAAAATGTCAAAGGCATCGCCACCGTCCGCTTCACCAGTGCCGACGTCGTCCGCCACCCGCTCGTCGGACGCATCGTCGACGCCTACGAAGGCCCGCCGCAGTGACCCGTCCCCAAGTCCGTTCGTCCCGAGTGAAGTCGAGGGGCGTTGGCACGCGTGGACGCGCCTCGACTGGGCTCGGCACGAACGGGATTCTGGGGACGCCGCAGTGATGCTTGAGATTGCCCTCGACGCCGATCCCGAATGGGACAGTAGCACCGGCTGGGATGTGCTTGCCCGCCGCGCCGCCGAAGCCGCCATCGCCGAAAGCGCTTTCCCGCAACTGACGACCTCCGCCCGCGCCGTCGAAATCTCGGTCCGGCTCGCCAGCGATGCGGCGGTGCGCGCGCTCAATGCCGAATGGCGCGGCAAGGACCAGGCGACCAACGTGCTGTCCTTTCCAATGGCCGACAGCCAGGCTTTGGCCGCCGCCGACGGCCCCGAACTCCTGCTCGGCGACATGATTCTCGCGCACGGCGTGTGCGCCGCCGAAGCCGTCGACAAGGGCATCGCGGTCGCCGATCATGCCGCGCATCTGATGGTTCACGGCACGCTCCATTTGCTCGGCTACGACCATGGCGAGGATGCCCAGGCCGAGGAGATGGAGGCGCGCGAGGTCCGCGCTTTGCGCCGTCTCGGCATCGCCGATCCCTATGCGGCGACCTCCTGATGGCCACTCGCGACGATGATTCGGCCGGCGGCTCGCGGCTGTGGCGCGGAATGCGCCACCTGATTTTCGGCGACGATGCCGAACCGAGCCTGCGCGACCAGATCGAGGAGGCGATCGAGGAGGCCGAGGACGCGCGCCCCGTCGCCGGCGATCTGAGCGCTTCCGAACGCCAGATGCTGCGCAACCTGCTCCACTTCGGCGACCAGACCGCGGGCGATATCTGCGTCACCCGCGGCGAGATCATCTCGGTCCCGCGCACGATCGGCATGGACGATCTGTACAAGGTCTTCGCCGAGGCCGGGCACAGCCGCCTGCCGGTCACCGGCGACAGCCTCGATGAAGTTGTCGGGATGGTCCACATCAAGGACGTGTTCAACGCCTTCGTCCCCAACGACTTCTCGCCGCAGCTCGCCGACATCATCCGCGAACCGTTGTTCGTTCCCGAATCGATGGGCGTGCTTGACCTGCTGGCGCGGATGCGCGCCGGGCGCACCCACCTCGCCATCGTCGTCGACGAATTCGGCGGGACCGAGGGGCTGGTGACGATCGAGGATGTAGTCGAGGAAATCGTTGGCGACATCGAGGACGAGCATGACGAGGAGGATGGCGGAATGCTGACCCTGCTCGAGGACGGCTTGTGGGAAGCCGATGCGCGGCTCGAGCTTGAGGATTTGCGCAAGGCGGTCGACGCGCGGCTGACCGCGGTCGATGACGAGGTCGACACCATTGGAGGCCTTGCCTTCATGCTCGCCGGGCGGCTGCTCGCGCCGGGCGAAAGCGTCGAGCACCCGTCGGGCTGGCGCATCGAATGCGTCGCCGCCGACGCCAAGCGGATCGTGCGCGTGCGGCTTCACGCGCCCGAAGGCGATGCCGCGGTGGCGGGTAAGTAAACCAAAACCGTTCGTCCTGAGCTTGTCGAAGGGCGTTTCACACAAGCTGCACCCGGGCGCCCTTCGACTTCGCTCAGAACGAACGAATCACTCCCTCGCGAACAATTTCTCCGGGTCCGCCATCGCCTTGAACTCGAGCGCATTGCCCGCCGGATCGAGCAGAAACATCGTCGCTTGCTCGCCCGGTTCGCCGGCAAAGCGTACCCCCGGCGCAATCACGAACTCAGTCCCCGCCGCCTCGAGCCGCGCCGCCAGCGCGCGCCATGCGTCCATCGCCAGCACCACCCCGAAATGCGGCACCGGCACATCGTCGCCATCGACCGGATTGGTCGCGCGCGCGCGCGCCGCCTCGGGCGCGAGATGCGCGACGAGTTGGTGGCCATATAAATCAAAGTCGATCCACCGGTCCGCGCTGCGCCCCTCGCGACAGCCGAGCAGATCGCCGTAAAAGCGCCGTGCGGCGGCCAGATCGTCGACCGGGAAAGCAAGATGGAACGGGGGCAGAGACATCCCCGCCAACCTGCCCGTGCGCACCCGCGCTTGTCGAGGCTTTCGTTCGCGCGTCGTTACGGCTAGCCATCGTCCCCGATGCTTTATGTTCTTTACGCACTGCTGATCGGCGCCGGCTCGGCGCTGGCGTTTGAGCCGGTCGGCTGGTGGCCGCTGATGCTCGTCGCGTTCGGCCTGATGTGCGAATTGATCTGCCGCGCGCGCAATGTGTGGCTCGGCATCCTCTCGGGGTTCGCGTTCGGCTTCGGCCAGTTCGTCGTCGGATTGAATTGGATCGCGACCTCGTTCACCTATCAAGCGGCGATGCCGGCCGCACTCGGCTGGGTCGCGGTGGTCGTGCTGTCGCTCTATCTCGCTTGCTATCCCGCGCTCGCTACCGGCCTCGCGTGGCGCTTCGGGCGCAAGAATCGGCTCGCCTTGCTGCTCATCCTCGCGGGCGGGTGGACGATCACCGAATGGTTGCGCGGCACCCTGTTCACCGGCTTCCCGTGGAACCCCGCCGCGGCGGTGCTCGCGCCGACTCCGCTGATCACCATGTCGCCGCTGATCGGCACCTACGGTATGTCGGGGCTGGTGGTTCTGCTCGGCGGCGCGGTGTGGCTCGAATTTCACAAGCGCTGGCTGCCGCTGGTGATCATCCTGGGCGTCACAACATTATTGTGGCTGCTCCCTTCGGCGATGATCCGCGAAGATCCACTCGCTGTGCTCAACGTCCGCGTCGTTCAGCCCAATATCGGGCAGGAGAATCGCTGGGACCCGGCACAGGCCGAGTTCCAGGCGCGCCGGCTGGCGGCGCTGTCGGGCCCGTCATCGGCGCAGCCGCGGCTGTTGCTTTGGCCCGAATCCGCGATCACCATGCCGCTCCAGGACCCGCGTCCGCCGTTTCAGGCGGCCACGGCATTCGAGCGGACTCGCGCGGCAAGCCTGCTTGGCCCCAACGACCGGCTTCTGGCCGGCGGCGTGGCGATCACGTCTGCCGATGGTGACCGGGTGGATGGCGCCGCCAACAGCGTGTTCGCGCTCGCGCCCGGAGGAAAGATCATCGGGCGCTACGACAAAGCGCATCTGGTGCCTTATGGCGAATATCTGCCAATGCGGCCTTTGCTGTCCTCACTTGGGCTGGCACGGTTGGCGCCCGGCGACATGGACTTCGCCGTCGGCCCCGGTCCGCGCACGATCGATCTCGGCGGCCAATGGGGCAAGGTCGGGTTCCAACTATGCTATGAAATTATCTTCTCGGGCCGCGTGGTCGACCAGCGCAACCGCCCGGGGTTCATCTTCAACCCCTCGAACGATGCCTGGTTCGGTACCTGGGGTCCGCCCCAGCATCTCGCCCAGGCGCGGCTCCGCGCCGCCGAGGAAGGGTTGCCAGTAATCCGCGCCACGCCAACCGGAATCAGCGCGGTGATCGACGCCCGTGGCAATGTTGTGAAGGAGCTCGGCTGGCATCGGGCAGGGGTGATCGACGCGGTTCTCCCACCCGCCGCCAATGCCGCGACAATCTTCGCGCGGTTCGGCAATCTGCTGCCATTGCTGCTCGCTTTCGCCGCCGCCGCGGCCGGCATTGTGCTTGGCCGGCGCGAGCGCTAGACGCGCCATATAAAGACTTCCTTATATCCCAATTACAGGAATTGCCGCGGGCCATGCGCAGCTCATATCTCTTCACGTCCGAATCGGTTTCCGAAGGCCATCCCGACAAGGTCGCCGATCAGATTTCCGACGCCATCGTCGATTTGTTCCTGACCAAGGATCCCGAGGCGCGGGTCGCCTGCGAAACGCTGTGCACGACCAATTTGGTGGTCCTCGGCGGCGAAATCCGCGGCGAGGGAATCATGGACGTCGAGGGCAATTGGGCGCCCGGGATCGAAGACGAGATCCGCGCGGTGGTCCGCGCCACTGTCAAGCAGATCGGTTATCAGCAGGACGGGTTCCACTGGGAAACCTTTGAATTCATCAACCGCCTTCACCCGCAATCGGCGCACATCGCACAGGGCGTCGACGCCTCGGGCAACAAGGATGAGGGCGCGGGCGATCAGGGGATCATGTTCGGTTATGCGACCGACGAGACGCCCGAATTGATGCCCGCGACTTTGTTCTACAGCCACAATATCCTCAAGCGCATGGCCGACGATCGCCATTCGGGCGCGGCGCCGTTCCTCGAGCCCGACGCCAAGAGTCAGGTGACGCTGCGCTACGACAACGGCAAACCCGCCGCGGCGACCGCGATCGTGGTCTCGACCCAGCATGCCAAAGGCTATGATCAGGGCGCGCAAGAGGCCGAGCTCCACGCCTACGTCAAACGCGTCGTCGCCGACTTGCTGCCCGCCGAATTGCTCAGCGACGAGACCGCCTATCACATCAACCCGACCGGCAGTTTCGAGATTGGCGGCCCCGACGGCGATGCCGGCCTGACCGGGCGCAAGATCATCGTCGACACCTATGGCGGCGCGGCTCCGCACGGCGGCGGCGCCTTTTCAGGCAAGGATCCGACCAAGGTCGACCGTTCGGCGGCCTATGTCGCGCGCTATCTCGCCAAGAATATCGTCGCCGCGGGCCTCGCCAAACGCTGCACGATCCAGCTTGCTTATGCGATCGGCGTCAGCGAGCCACTGTCGCTCTACGTCGACACCCACGGCACCGGCACCGTGGAGGATTCGGCGCTGGAAGAAGCGATCGGCCGCATCGGCGCGCTCGGCGGACTCACCCCGCGCGGGATCCGCACGCATTTGAAGCTCAACCAGCCGATCTACGCTCCGACCGCCGCCTACGGCCATTTCGGACGCAAGGCCGAGGGCAATCTGTTCCCGTGGGAAAAAACCGACCTCGTCGACGAGTTGAAGGCCGCGCTGGCGTGATTTAGGCGGCGCGCCGAATATGCTATCTCCCGCGCGGAGGGGACAGGCGATGCTCGCACTTTTGGCCGCACTGGCGATTGCTACCGAGTCGACATCCACCGAACTGCAGTTGATCGAGCCGACGCCTGCCGAGCGTAATGCGATCTTCGCCGCTGCCGGGTTCAAACAGCATGGCGGCGAGTGGCACGCGTGCGGCGACCCCGGCACGGCGTCCTATCAAGCGGGCAAGATCGAGCATTTTGGCGACATCAACGGCGATGGCCGCGCCGAAGCGATCGTCACCGAGGGCAGCACGTTTTGCTTCGGCAATACCGGTACCGGCTTCGCCTTGCTCAGCCACTCTTCCACCGGAAAGTGGGTCAAGCTCCACGACAGCGAAGGCGTCGCCACAATCCTCAACACCCGCGCCAACGGCTGGCCCGAGATAGAGGTCGGCGGCCCCGGCTTCTGCTTCGCCGTGCTGCGCTGGACCGGCAAGGAATATGCGATCCACCATCATGCTTACGAAGGCAAAGCCTGCAAGCCCTAGGCGAGCGTGCGCACCTTCGGTTCGCGGTCCCAGTGGCGCTTGGGCGCGACTTTCACGAACGCCTTCAAGTCGACGACGCCGTCATCGGGGACAATCCCCGCGCGTTCGAGCAGCGCGGTCGCGCCCTCGCTGAAGCCGATCGTCTTGACGTGCGCATAAGCGTCCATGACGAACCCCACTGCCGCGCTTTCCATGCACAATTTCTCCGCCGCTGCAGGCGCGAGCACTAGCGCCACCGCATCGAACAGCACCGACGGCGATCCGGCGAGCTGACCGTCGGCCTTGAGCGTGCCGCCCTTGACCGCGATCCCGCCGACCTTGGGCGCGATCAGGAACACGCGGCCGCCGCGCTTCTCGATTCCGTTAACGACGTCATTGATCGCCGCGAGGTCGGAGC
>JBDSTQ010000047.1:0-7946 GCA_039928195.1 Sphingomicrobium sp. | reverse complement strand
GCATCGCCCCCTGCCCCATGTAGTTGAGCAACAGCGTCGGCATGACGAAGAAGATCCACGACACCCGGATCGGGTTGCGCCCGAAATGCCCCATGTCGGCATAGAGCGCTTCGGCGCCGGTGACCGCCAGCACGACCGAGCCCAGGGCGATGAACGCGCGCATCGGGTCGGCGGTGAAAAAGAACACCGCGCTAAGCGGGTTGAGCATGTGCAGGATGACCGCGGGGAAATCGAAGATGTGCCACACCCCGAGCGCTCCGATGGCGATAAAATAAATGATCATGATCGGCCCGAACAACAGCCCGACCTTGGCCGTTCCGCGCGACTGGATCGCGAACAACCCAACGAGGATCGTCACCGCGATCGGGATCACCCAGGTGGCGAACGCCGGGTTGATCGTGGTCAAACCTTCGACCGCCGACAACACCGACATCGCGGGTGTGATCATCGAATCGCCGTAGAACAGAGCCGTCGCGAACACCCCCATGAGGATGATGCTCTTGGTCCATTTGCGCTTGCCGCCGAGCGAGCGGTTGATCAGCGCGAGCAGCGCCAGGCTCCCGCCCTCCCCTTTGTTGTCGGCGCGCATGATGATCGTCACATATTTCAACGTGACGATGATCATCATCGACCAGAAGATCAGGCTGAGCACGCCGAAGATGTGGAGCTGGTCGGGGACCAAGGTGTGGTGCCCGGCAAAGGTCTCGCGGAACGCGTAAATCGGCGAGGTGCCGATATCGCCGAACACGATCCCGATCGCGCCGATCGCCAGTTTGTAAAGCGGACCCTGCGCGTGGCCATGCGACGGGTGCTCGGGCGCTTCGGCCGTGGCACCGCCAGTTGCGGTAATGTTCATGAAATGGCGTGGTGACTATTCAGGAGACGGTTCCGCATTCCTCGCGCTGTAGGCCGGTAGGACCGGTCGCGGGCGCGTCGCCCTAGCATTGCGCTCGGGACGCTGCAATCGGTGGGGACAGCGGCGCAAAGCCGGTCTATATGCCCGCCCAAATCCAACAATCGGAGCATATGGTCGGATGCGCATCGGGGTCCCCAAGGAAATCAAAGTTCACGAGTATCGCGTCGGGCTGACTCCCGCCTCGGTCGCTGAACTAGTCGCCGCCGGCCATGAGGTGATGGTCGAAACCAAAGCCGGGACCGGAATTGATTTCGCCGATGGCGATTATAAAAAAGTCGGCGCGACCATCCTGCCCGATGCCGCCGCCGTGTTCAAAGCCGCCGATATGATCGTCAAGGTCAAGGAGCCGCAGCCGCAGGAGATCGCGCTGCTCGAGCCCCGGCACATTCTGTTCACTTACCTTCACCTCGCCGCCGACAAGGCGCAGGCCGAGGGACTGATGAAGTCGGGCGCGACGTGCATCGCCTATGAGACGGTCACCGGCAAAGGGGGCTCGCTGCCCTTGCTTAAGCCGATGAGCGAGGTCGCGGGACGAATGAGCGTCCAGGTCGGCGCGCATTATCTCGAGAAAGAGCAAGGCGGGCGCGGGGTGCTGCTCGGCGGCGTACCCGGGGTCGCCCCGGCCAAGGTCGCGATCCTCGGTGGCGGGGTCGCCGGCGTGAACGCCGCACAGATGGCGGTCGGGATGCGCGCCGACGTCACGATTTACGACATCAACATGGAGCGGCTGGCCGAGCTCGACATGTTCTTTTCCTCGCAGATCAAGACCGCGTTCGCATCGCGCGCGGCGATCGCCAGCGCGGTCGAAAAGGCCGAGCTGGTGATCGGCGCAGTGCTCGTGCCGGGCGCCGCCGCCCCCAAGCTGGTCACGCGCGACATGCTCAAGACGATGAAGCGCGGCAGCGTTCTGGTCGACATCGCGATCGACCAGGGCGGCTGCTTCGAGACCAGCCACGCGACCACCCACGCCGACCCGGTCTATGAGGTCGACGGGATCATCCATTATTGCGTTGCCAACATGCCCGGCGCGGTCGCGCGGACGAGCGCGTTTGCGCTCAACAATGCAACGCTGCCGTTCGCGCTTAAGATCGCCAATCTCGGGGCCGACGAAGCGATGCGCCGCGATCCGCACCTCGCCGCCGGGCTCAACGTGTCGGCCGGCAAAATCCGCCACGAAGCGGTCGCCGAAGCGCTCGACTTGCCGTTCGCGGCGGTCGCCTGAACTTTTAGTTCGCGGGGGATGCCGCAGCGGCGGGTTCGCCGAGCACGGCGATCCCCTGCGCAACGATTGGCCGCCAGCTTGCATCGGCCGGGGCGTCGGCGAGCAATTCGCGCCAATCTTTCAACGCCCCCGCGCGGTCGCCCGAGCGGGCGAGCGCAAGTCCATGGAAAAAGCGCGGGCCGGGATAACCCGGCGCGACTTCGGCGGCGCGGCGATAGGCGAACTCGGCCGGTGGAGTCAGCCCGTGCGCCTGGTCGACCAGGGCATTGCCGAGCCCGACCCACAATTGCGCGTCGCCGGGATAGAGGCGCGCGGCATTCTGGAGGATATTGACCGCGTCGGCGGTGCGGCCCTTGCGCGCAAGGGCGTCGGAAATCCGCAGCCAGCTTTCGGCGCGGGTGAAATTGCCGAAGAAAACGTGCCGCGCAGCGGTCAGCGAGATGAATTCGTTTTTCGCGCGATCCTGCCCGCGGGTGCCGGCAAGCCCCGGGTGGCCCTGCAGCGCGTAGCCTGACGCACCGAGCAATAGCGCCGCCGCCGACGCGGTCAGCAACCCTCCGCGCACGCGCAGCTGCCACAAGCCGCCAAGCGCGAGTGCGACCAGCGTCAGGAGGATCAGCCAGCCCATCAGCGCCGTCGTTGGCCGATGCGCCGCCGGACGAGCAGCGCGCCCGCCGCGATCAGCCCGAGTGGCGCCAGCCACAGCGGCCAGGCGGCCGGCTCGGCGGTCGGGCGATAGCTGATCCAGCTGCCGTAGCGGCGAATAAGCCAGGCGCGGATCGTCGCTGGTTGCTCGCCCGCCGCGATGCGCCGCCGCACGAGGTCGCGCATGTCGCCGGCGAGCTCGGCGTCGCTGTCGGCGATCGACTGGCCCTGGCACACCAGGCAACGCAATTCGGCCATCAGCGCCTGCGCGCGGGCCTCGGCGCGCGTGTCGGGGAGTTGGCGGTCGGCCCAATAAGCCGGCGGAAGATTGGAATCGGCGAGAATTGGCGTCGCCAACCCAAGCGCGAGCGCGACCACGACGGATTCGACGAAAAATCTCATCTGGCCGCCTTCAGCTGGGCGAGGATCATTGTGACATCCTCCGCTTCGATCGGCCCGATATGCTGATAGCGGATGACCCCGCGCCCATCGACGACGAAGCTTTCGGGCACGCCCGATGATCCGAATGCGATCTGAATTGCGCTTTGCGGGTCGCCGCCGATCCGCTGATACGGGTCGCCGTTGGCGGCGAGGAAACGCGCGATGTCCGCGGGCTGGTCGCGCACCGCAATGCCGTCGATCGCCACGCCGCGCTGCTGCAACGCCTTGAGCACCCGCACTTCGGTGATGCACGGTACACACCAGCTGGCGAAGATATTGAGCAAGCGTGGCTGGCCGGTCGCGAGATCGGCGGTCGTCAGCCCCTGCTTGGTCGGCACCGCCGCGGGAAGCCTGAACGCCGGGACGCGCTGCCCTTCGAGCTTCGAGCGTATGTCGCTGCTGGGCGGAGTCGCCAGCCGCCATACCAGCGCCGTCAGTAGCAGCGCGAGGAGCGCCAGCGGGGCAAAGCGAAGCCAGCGGCTCATGCGTAGCGCGCCTCGCCCCACGCGCGTTCGGGGCGGCGGCGGCGGCGCAGCCGCAGCGCGCGTCCGAGCAAAGCGAGCGCGCCGCCGAACGCGATGAGCACGCCGCCAAGCCAGATCAACGTCACGAAGGGCTTCCACCACAACCGCAATTGCCAGCCGCCGCCGGCATCGGGTTTGCCCAGCACCGTGTACAACTGGCCGTTCCATAAAGTTTCAATCGCGGCTTCGTTGGTCGTGGTCGGTGGATCGGAGAAATAGCGCGTCGCGGGGGTCAGCGTCAGCGCGCCGCCGCCGCGGGTGGCGCGAAGCTCGGCCTCTAGCGCGGTAAAATTCTTGCCTGCCGCTGGCGACACGCCCTGAAGCTGGACCAGCCACGGACCGACCGCGAGCGTTTCCCCGATCCGCGCGACGGCCAGTTTCTCGGTCGAAAAAGCGGCATTGGCGGCCATTCCGGCAAGCGCGACGGCGATGCCGAAATGCGCGACGACCATGCCCCAGGTGGCAAGCGGCGCGCGCAACGGGTTGCGACCGGTCAGCGGCAGTATGCTCGCCGCGGCAAGGACAGCGGCAACGGTCAGGCCAAGCCGCGGCAGCAGGCCCATGCCCGGAGCCAGAATGATCGTCACGGCCAGCGCCGATGCCCCGAGCAGCGCGGGGATGATCAGGCGGTGCAGCTGCGGCCGATGCGCGCGCCGCCAGCTGAGCAACGGTCCAACCCCGACGAGCACAGCGAGGATCAACGCCAGCGGTCCGGCCACGGCGTTGAAATAGGGTGCGCCGACCGACATTTTTTCACCCGATGCGGCTTCGACGAACAGCGGGTAGAGCGTCCCGACGAAGACCACGCCGAGGATTACGCTGAGCAGCAAATTGTTGATCACCAGCCCGGTCTCGCGGCTGACCAGCTCGAACGGCGCGCCCTCCTTGAGCGTCGCGCCGCGCAGCGCGAACAGGAGCAACGCCGCGCCGACGTAGAGGCCGAGCAGAACGAGCAAAAAAGTGCCGCGCGCGGGGTCGATCGCGACCGAATGGACCGAGGTCAGGATGCCCGAGCGGACGAGAAAGGTGCCGACCATCGACATCGAGAAGGCGATCACCGCGAGCATCATCGTCCACGCCTTCAAGGCGCCGCGCGCGGCGAGCACGTTGAGCGAATGGAGCAAAGCGGTCGCCGCGAGCCACGGCATCAGCGAGGCGTTCTCGACCGGGTCCCAGAACCAGTAACCGCCCCAGCCGAGTTCGTAATAAGCCCAATAGCTGCCGGCAGTGATGCCCAATGTGAGGAAAATCCACGCGGCGAGCACCCACGGCCGCATCGCGCGCGCAAGCCGCGAATCAACTTCGCGGGTGAGCAACGCCCCGACCGCGAGGCTGAAGGCGACCGACAGGCCGACGTAGCCGAAATACAGCGTCGGTGGGTGGAAGGCCAAACCCGGGTCCTGAAGCAATGGGTTCAATCCCCTGCCCGCCAGCGGTGCCGGAGACAGGCGCGCGAACGGGTTCGAGGCGAGCAGCAAAAAGGCGTAGAAACCGAGCGCCAGCGCCGCCTGCGCGCCGAGGCTGGCGACCAACGTCCGCTCGCTCGTCCGCCGCGACAGCAAGGCAAGGCATGCGCCGGCGACCGACAGCACGGTCACCCACAACAGCATCGAGCCCTCGTGATTGCCCCACGCTCCGGCGATCTTGTAGATGAACGGCTTCGCGCTGTGGCTGTTTTCAAATACCAAAGCGACCGACAGATCGGTGCGCGCGAAGAGCAGCAGCAGCATGGCAAAGGCGATCAGGGTGAGCACGCCCTGGATGACCGCAACGCCGCGAAGCGCCGCCGCGACTTCGGCCGCACGCCGCCGCGCGACAATGGTCATGAGCAATTGCAGCCCCGCCAGCGCGGCTGCCAGCCACAGTGCCGCAAGACCGGTTTCGGCGATCATTTGCGCAGCGTCTTGCTCGCCGCATGCTCGGCGGCGAGATTGCCGAGCTCGGGCGGCATGTAGCGCTCGTCATGCTTGGCGAGGATCGTGTCGGCGACAAATGTGCCGCGCCGCATGCGGCCTTCGGCGACCGCGCCACTGCCTTCGCGGAACAAGTCGGGGACGATCCCGCGATAGGTCACCGGGATGGTCGCGCGCCCATCGCTCAGCGTGAAGCGCACCGCGACCCCGTCGGGGAGCCGCTGCACCGAGCCGCGCTCGACCATTCCGCCGAGCCGGATCGCTTGTCCATCGGCGGCCTTGCCCGCGGCAATTTCCGCCGGCGCGTAGAAATAAGCGGCGCGTTCCCTGAGGCCCCACATCGCGAGCAGCACCGCGGCCAGTACCGCCACCGCTGCCGCCGCGACCAGCACCAGGCGCTGGGTCTTGGGCTTCACTGGTCCGACAGCGCTTTCGCCGCCGCCTCGGCCGCACGCATCGCGCGCCACGACCACACAAGCAGCGCCGCCGTCGCGCCGATCGTCACCGCATAAGCGGCGAGCACGAATGGCCAGGGGTTCATGCGCTCATCCGCCTGAGCCGGGCTTCGACCTTGGTCCGGGCGAGCTCGGCGCGCATCCGCATCAGTATCGTCGCAGCGAACAGGCAGGTGAAACCCAGGAAAGTCAGCGGCAACGGCCACAGGATCGCATTGTCGATGCTCGATTTGCCGATGGCGATGCTCTGGCCCTGATGGAGCGTGCGCCACCACAGCACCGAATAATGGATGATCGGCAGGTTGATCGCGCCGACCAGGCCGTAAATCGCCGCCAGCCGCCCGTCGCCGCCGCGCTCGCGCTCGGCCGCCGCCAAAGCGATGTAGCCGAGGTAAAGGAAGAACAGGATCAGCATCGAGGTCAGCCGCCCGTCCCATTCCCACCACGTGCCCCAAGTCGGGCGGCCCCAGATCGAACCACTGACGAGGCAAATCGCGGCAAATGTTGCGCCCGCCGGAGCAGCGGCGCGGCCCGCCACCGCGGCGAGCGGGTGGCGCCACACGATCTGGCTGAGCGACGCACCGGCGATCGCCATCCACCCGGCCATGCCGAGCCAGGCCGCGGGAACGTGGATATAGAGTATGCGCACCGTTTCACCCTGGAGGTGATCGGGCGGCGTAAGCATCAGGCCCGCAGCCATTCCGCTACCCGCGAGCGCGAGACCGAGCCATAGCAGCCAGGCCGTGGCGGGCCGGGCAAAGCGCAGGAAACGCGCTGGATTGGCAAGCGCGTGCATGATGAGCGGCTTATGCCCGCCCGATCAGCCGCTGCGCCATCGCATCGGCGACCGCCGCGGGATCGCGCCCGCTCGACTGGCTTTCGGCCCAGATCTGCTCAAGCCGGCCGGGGATTGCCGAAATCCGCTCGCGCACCAGCCCGGCATCGCCGTCGGCGAGATATTCGGTACACACGTTGATGATCCCGCCGGCATTGATCACATAATCGGGCGCGTAGAGTATGCCGCGCGCGTGAAGGCGCGCACCGTCCTCGGGAGTCGCCAATTGATTGTTGGCGCCGCCGGCGACGATCGGCGTGTTAAGCGCGGCGATCGACTGCTCGGTGAAGATCGCGCCCAACGCGCACGGGCTCAGCACATCGGCCTCGAGCGCCAGAATATCGGCGGCCGCGACCGCATTGCCGCAAACGGCTTCGGCCAGCTTTTGCGCCTTGGCCTGATCGACGTCGGCGATGGAAATCCGCGCACCTTCGGCGGCGGCGTGCATCGCGACCCCGGTGGCGACGCTGCCCGCCCCCTGGATCGCCAAATGGAGGTCGGCGAGGCTGTCCTTGCCGAGCGCGCGTTTGACCGCCGCCTTGATGCCGAGGAACACGCCGAGCGAAGTGTGCGGGCCGGGATCGCCGCCGACATCGCTGCCCGAATTGGGCAGGCCCGCGACATATTTGGTTGTCCGTG
Organism: Sphingomicrobium sp.; assembly: GCA_039928195.1. GTDB lineage: Bacteria > Pseudomonadota > Alphaproteobacteria > Sphingomonadales > Sphingomonadaceae > Sphingomicrobium. The sequence goes on along the minus strand of JBDSTQ010000047.1, from coordinate 356 downwards.
CGACCTCGATCATGTCGGCGACGCTCATCCCGACATCTTCGGCGGTCACGTAGCGGCCGCAAAATTGCTCGACCGCCTTGCCAAAGGCGTGGAGCATGTCGGGCGTTTTGGATCCATCGGCATCGGCGAGCAGGACCGACTTTCCGCCGCCCAAGGGCAAGCCGGCCATGGCGTTCTTGTAGCTCATCCCGCGCGACAGGCGCAGCGCATCGGTCAGCGCATCGGCGTCTTCGGCATAGTGCCAGAAGCGCGCCCCGCCTGCTGCCGGTCCGAGATGGGTCGAGTGGACCGCGATGATCGCTTTGAGACCGCAGGCGCCGTTGGTGACGAACTGGACGTCCTCATGATCGTCGAAG
>JBDSTQ010000046.1:0-10143 GCA_039928195.1 Sphingomicrobium sp. | reverse complement strand
GCTCGAACTTGGCACGCTCGACCCGGCAACGCTGATCAATGCCATCCTCAAGGCTCCGGTCGATTTGCTGTGGTTTGGCGGCATCGGCACCTACATCAAGGCCTCGACGCAGAGTCAGGCGGATGTTGGCGACCCCTCGAACGATGCGCTGCGCACCGACGCGCTCGACGTCCGCGCCAAAGTTATCGGCGAAGGCGCCAACCTGGCGATCACCCAGGCCGGTCGGGTCGAATTCGCCGAGGAAGGCGGACGCATCAACACCGATTTCATCGACAATAGCGCGGGCGTCGATTGCTCGGACAATGAGGTCAATATCAAGATCCCGCTCAACCGCGAGATGGTCGAGGGCACGCTGACGCTGGCCAAGCGCAATGCGCTGCTGGCGAAGATGACCGACGAAGTGGCGGAATTGGTGCTCGAGGATAACCGGCTGCAGTCGCTGGCGCTGTCGATCGCCGAAGCGGGCGGGTGCCAGGCGCTGCCAGCGCATGTCCGCACGATCGAATTGCTCGAGGGTTCGGGCCGGCTCGACCGCAAGGTCGAGGGGCTGGCGTCGAGTGAGGATCTGATCCGCCGCCGCCAGGAAAATCGCGGCCTGACGCGGCCCGAGCTGGCGGTGGTGCTGTCGATTTCCAAATTGCTGCTGCAGGACGCCGCCGAGGAATTGCATCTGTCCGACGACAGGCTGGTTGGTCCGCAATTGTTCGACGCCTTTCCCAAGCCGATGCGCAAGACGCACGCTCCGGCGATCCGCGCGCACCGGCTGCGCGATGAAATTCTCGCGACCAAAATCTCCAACCGGCTGGTCAATCGCCTCGGCCCGGGGATCGCCTTCGACCTGACCGAGGAGGAAGGGGCGTCGCTGCAGCAGGTCGTCGCGGCGTTCCTGGTCGCCGAACGACTGCTCGATCTCGACGAATTATGGTCGGATATCGAGCATGACAGCCTGCCCGAGACGGTCCGCATCGAATTGTTCTCGATCGCCGCGGCGAGCATTCGCGCGCATCTGTCGGACATCCTGCGGTCGACCGGCGGCGAGCTCAAGGTCGAAGTGCAGTGCAAATTGCTCGAGCCCGGGGTGCGCAAGATTTCGGCGGCGGCGACGCGTCTCATTCGCAGCGAAGTGCGCCAGGAAGCGACCGCGCGCCGCGACCGGCTGGTGGCACTCGGCGCGAGCGACGACATCGTTCGCGGGCTGGTGCGACTGTACGAGCTTGACGGCGTGTTCGGGATTGCCGCGCTCGCCGCGCAGAAGAAGATCGACGAGCTCGCGCTGACCCGCGCCTACACCAGCCTTGGCGAAGCGCTGTCCCTCGACTGGGCGCAGCAGCAGGTCGCGCGCTTCGTGCCGGGCAATCAGTGGGAGCGGCTGCTGACCGCGGGCCTGGCGCGCGATTTCGAGCAGTTGCGGATCGAGTTCCTCACCCGCCGCCGCGCTGCCGACCCCGAAGCCGCGGTGAGCGAATGGATCGACAAGCAGCGTCCGCGCATCGAGCAATTCCGCCGGCTGGTGACTCGCGCCCGCACCGAGGGTCAGGTCAGCGCCTCGATGCTCGCGCAGATCGCCGCGCAGGCGCGGATCCTGCTGTCGCGCTAAAAGTGCGGCTCGCGCTCCTCACGCCCGCGCCCGATTATGGCGTCGAGTGGCGCTGGGCCTACGACGTCGAGGCCGCCGCGCTCGAAGCAGGCGGAATGACAGTCGCGCCGGTGGCGTGGGACAGCGGCGCGGATTTCGCGGGCTTCGACCTCGTCTTGCCGCTGGTCGCGTGGGGCTATCACAAGAATGTCGGCGCATGGCACGCGTGGCTCGACCGGGCCGACGCGGCACGGCTGCCGGTTGCCAACCCGGTGCCGCTGCTGCGCTGGAACAGCGACAAGGCCTATCTCGCCGAGCTGTGCGCAGCAGGCGTGCCGACCGTTCCGTCGCTGACCATCGACCGGCTCGACGAGGCGGCGCTGGATGGCGCGCGCGCGGCGTTTGGCGACGATCTGGTGGTCAAGCCGCTGGTGTCGGCCAGTGCCTATGGCACGCACCGGCTGGGGGCCGGCGATCGCATTCCCGAGGCGGTGCGCGGCTGGCGGATGCTCGCGCAACCGTGGCTCAAGGCGATCACGACCAGCGGCGAATGGTCTTTAATCTATTTCGACGGGCGCTTCAGCCACGCGGTCGCCAAGCTTCCGCGTCCCGGCGAATATCGCGTCCAGCCCGAGCATGGCGGAATCATCACCGCCTGCGCTCCGCCGCCGGGCGCGCGCGAAGTCGCCGACGCTGCGCTGGCTCAGGCGCCGACCCGGTCGACTTATGCGCGGGTCGATCTGGTGCGCGGCAATGACGGAACCTTGCAGGTGATCGAGCTGGAATTGATCGAACCCGCTTTGTGGCTCGACCATGCGCCCGATCCGGGCGCTTTTGCCGCCGCCGTCCGCTCAGCCGCCGAGCGCGCGCGCGAATAGCCACTGGCGCAGCGCCGAGGTGAGGTTGGGCGGGCGCTTCGCCTCCAACCGCGCGGCATCGATTCGGGCAATGAGCGCATTGACTGGCAACGTCTGGTCGCGCGCGGCGACTTCCAGCGCGTGCCAGAACAGGGGCTCGAGGCTGATCGAGGTCGCATGCCCGGCGATCAGCACCGAACGCTTGGCGGGCGGCGCATAAGAAATCGTTGTCATCTCTAAACTCCGCAAGCGTCGCGACCGCCCAACACGATTTTTTTGGGGTAGCGAGGAATCTCGGCGCGACTTACGCCATTATCTACGAACCAGACGGACGGACATGTGAATGTCGGCAGGATATCAGGCCCTTACCGAAAAGGAGAAGCAGACGCTGCGCCTAATCGTGCGCGGGCATGACGCCAAATCGATGGCGCGGCACCTCGGCCTGTCGGTCCACACGGTCAACGACCGCCTGCGCGACGCACGGCGCAAACTCGAAGTGTCGAGCAGCCGCGAAGCGGCTCGGCGGCTGCTCGATACCGAGGGCGAGAACACTCAAAATCTTGCGGACAAACAAATCGGGGAAGTCGTCCCAGTTGGAATGGCCGACAAGGGTCCATCCGGCACCAACCAAGCTCGATCGAGACGCTTGGTCGGCGTCATTTCAGGAGTGCTTGTCATGTCGATCTTTGTTGGATTTATCGCTTTTTCCTTGCTTTCCGGCGGGACGGCGCCGGCCACTACCGGCCCGGCGACGGCGCCCGTTGCAGTCGCCGAATCGGACGCGGTGCGCGCGGCACGCGACTGGCTGGTCCTCGGTGACCAGGCGCGCTGGAAAGACGGCTGGCTCGCGACCGCGTCCTCATTCCGCAAAGCGAACACCGTCGAGCGATGGGCGGATGCCGCGACGAAGGTTCGCGTGCCGATGGGTGCGCTCATTTCCCGAATCGCGCTGTCTCAAGAAAGCGTACCCGCCCCGCCCGCCGGGGTCGAAGTGGTCAAATTCCGCACCAGCTTCGCCAACAAGGTCGACGTCATCGAGACCGTCAGCCTCGCCCGCGAAGATGCGGTCTGGAAGGTGGTCGGAATTTACGTCGACTAATACATATGCTGGCCGCCGTTGATCGACAGCGTCGAGCCGGTGATGAAGCCGCCCTGCTCATCAACCAAAAAGGCCACCCCGCGGGCGATCTCGCTCGCTTGGCCGAGGCGGTTGACGGGGATTTTAGCGACGATCTTGCCGAGCACGTCGGGCGGCACCGCCGCAACCATGTCGGTGTCGATATAGCCCGGGGCGATGGCGTTGACGGTGACGCCGGCGCGCGCGCCTTCCTGTGCCAGCGCCTTGGTGAAGCCGTGGATGCCCGATTTGGCGGCGGCGTAATTGACCTGGCCGTATTGGCCCGCCTGGCCGTTGATCGAGCCGATGTTGACGATGCGGCCGTATTTGCGCTCGACCATGCCCTCGAACACCGCTTTGGCCATGTTGAAGCAACCGCCGAGATTGGTGTCCATCACCTCCTGCCATTTCTGGTGATCCATCCGCTTCATCGTCGTGTCGCGCGTGATTCCGGCATTGTTGACGAGCACGTCGACGGGGCCGAGATCGGCCTCGACCTGGCGCACGCCTGCCTGGCACGCGTCATGGTCGGCGACGTCCCATTTGTAGGTATGGATGCCGGTCCGCTCGCTGAATTCGCGCGCGCGTTCGTCGTTGCCGGCATAGGTCGCCGCGACCTTCATGCCCATGTCCTTCAAGGCGATGCTGATTGCTTCGCCGATGCCGCGCGTGCCGCCGGTGACAACCGCCACTCGAGCCATATCTCTCTCCCGTTTCTGCTGCCCGCTGCGCTTAGGTCGGGGAGCGCCATCCTTCAAGTTCGCGCGCCACCAATGCCTGCAGCATGGTCATCCCTTCGGACGAATCGTTGAGGCAGTCGAGCAGCGCGAATTGCTTGCCCCCCGCGTGCATGAATGTATCGCGCCCGCGGATGCCGAGTTCTTCGAGCGTTTCAAGACAATCGACCGAAAATCCGGGCGCGGCGATGGCCAGTTTTCGAACGCCTTCATGCGGGTAAGCGCGCAGCCTCGCGTCGGTCGCCGGCTCGAGCCACTTTGCCCGCCCGAACCGCGACTGGAACGCAACATCGACCGGCCGCCCGAGCGCATTGCCGAGCAGCCGCGCGGTCTTGCGGCAATGGCAATGGTAGGGGTCGCCAAGCTCAAGCGTGCGTTGCGGCATGCCGTGAAAACTGAGCAGCAGTTGGTCGGGGGTGAAGTCGAGCCTGTCGAGTTGCCGTTCGAGGCTGACGCGCAATGCCTCAATGTACAGCGGATCGTCGTAATAAGGCGGCAGAATGCGCAGTGCCGGCTGCACGCGCATGCGCGCCAATTGCGCGAATAAGGCGTCGTTCGCGGTCGCCGTCGTCGCCGCGCAATATTGCGGATAAAGCGGCGCGGCGAGAATGCGTGTGCAACCATGCGCGATCATTTTATCGATCGCCGCGCCAATGCCCGGATTGCCGTAGCGCATCGCATAATCGACCCGCACGTCCGCGCTGAAATGCTGGTGCAAAGCATGCGCCTGACGCCGGGCGATTGCGGCCAGCGGCGAACCCTCGTTGGTCCACACCTGATTATAGGCCTCGGCCGATTTGCGCGGCCGCGTGCGCAGGATGATGCCGTGGAGAATCGGTTTCCACGCGACCGCCGGAATTTCGATGACGCGCGGATCGCTGAGAAACTCGGCGAGATAGCGCCGCACCGCGCCAGCCTCGGGCGCGTCGGGTGTGCCAAGGTTGATCATCAGCACACCGATGGTCGGGGGCGGGATGTGCGGGTGATCGGGCGGGGGATCGCGCAGCGGGGTCATGCCGCGGCCATAGGATCGAACGGCAGGCCGCGCATGCGCTTTCCGGTGGCGGCGACGATCGCATTGGCGAGCGCGGGCGCGAGCGGCAGCGTGCCGAGTCCGCTGAGCCCGCCGGGCGGCGCCTCGCTGGGGATGAAATGGACCATGATTTCGGGACAGTCGCTTAGCCGCGGCAGGGCAATACCGCCGATCGACCGGGAGATCGGCATCCCCGCGACGAACTCGAGCGTTGCCGCGGTCGCCTGACCAAGCGCCCAGATCAGTGCGCCCTCGACCTGCTGACGCGCGAGCCCGGCGTTGACGACTTGCCCGCAATCGACCGCGGCGACCAATTTGTGCGCGCGCACTTGCTGCGCTTCGCCTATGCTGGCGGTGGCGACCAGGGCGATGTGCGAACCGAACGCCGCGGCGCCGGCGATGCCCATTGCACTGCCCGCTCCGCCGCCATCCCATCGCGCGATTTGCGCCGCCGCTTGGAAACAGCGCGCGAGCCGCGGGTTCTGGCCGAGCAACGACATGCGCAGGGTAAGCGGCTCCTGGCGTGACGCGCGCGCCATCTCGTCGATGAAGGATTCGGTGAAGAATGCGAATTCGCGCTCGGGCGAGCCGCGCATGTAACCCGCCGAAAAGGGTAAAGCTGCGCGCACCGACTCGATGCGCATGTGGGGGATTGCGTAGGGTGGGGTGGCACCGGCGAGCGCGCTATCGCCGAGGATTTCGGGAGTGCCGTCCGCACCCAGCCGGGCGAGCGCCGCGCCGATCCCGTCGGCGGTCGCAACGCGCATTGACCAGGCTGCGGGAATCCCGCTGGCGTCGGCGAGCGCGCTTAGGTGTGCGATCGCTCCGGGCGCCAGCGCCAGATGGTTTTGCGCGACATGATGGGGCAACGTTACTTGCACCGGCCGCTTGAGCGAGCGCGCGAGCGCAATCGCGATCGGAACCGCGGCGGCGTCGAGCGCGCTGCCCGACGGGCTCCCTGCGGGCATCGGGTAGAGCGTCACCGAATCGTTCGACAGACCGACGGCCTTTGCCGCGGCGGCGCGCGCCAGCTCGGGAGCCTGGGTCGCTGCCCACAACTCGAGCTTGCCGTCGCTCAGCCGCGCGGTCGCGGTCACGCTCTCCAGCGGCGAATGCTGGCTTGGCGCGGCGTAATAGATCGCCTCGATCGGGCGGCGGCCCTGGGTCACACCGGCAAAGTCGCCGCGCGCGAACCACTCCTGCGCGTCGCGCTTGAGCGCATTCTCAAACAGCGGACGCAGATCGGGCGCGCTCGGGGTGGCGGTGAAATGCGGATTGGCGGCATGGAGCGCGCGCTCGGCCTGCCACCAGCTGTCGGCGGCGACCGCGATCCAGTGCGCGGTGGCGCTGACGTGGCGAATTCCCGGCTGACCCTCGAGCGCGGCGCGCGCATAACCTTTCAAGCGTCCGCCCGGCGGCGCCAGACGCGCCGAAGCGAACAGCATCTCGGGCAAGCGCACATCGCCCGCGAACCGCAGGCTGCCATCGCTTTTGGCCGGAGCATCGAGGCGCTGCAGCGGCCGCCCGATCAGCCGTGCGCGTTTGGTCACGCGCAATGCGGGGCGGCGCGGCGGACCGAGCGACGCCGCTTCCTCGGCGAGTTCGCCGAACGACAAAGTGCGCCCGCCGTTCATGACGAAGCCGTCGGCGGCCTCGCAGTTGCCCGCGGCAACGTTCCAGCGCCCGGCGGCGGCGGCGACGAGCATTTCCCGCGCGACCGCCGCGGCTTGCCGGAGCGGCCCGGCGAAACCGCGCACCGAAGTCGATCCGGCGGTAAAGCGTTGCCCTTTTGGCCATCCCGCCTCCGCGGCGAGTGGGTTGGCGTAAGCGCCGGTCAGCGGTGCGGGCTCGACCGCGACCGATTCCCACGCCGCGCCAAGTTCATCGGCGACGATCTGCGGAAGCGCGGTCCAGATCCCTTGCCCGGTTTCGGTCTGCGCCACGGCGACGGTGATCCGACCGCTGCGCGCGACCTTGATAAAGCTGCCGAAGGTCGCTTCGCCGCGCGCGGTGGCAAGGTCGCTGGCGAGGTGGCGCGGCCAAACGGCGAAGGCGACGACCAGCCCGATGCCGGCACCGCCGCCGATCAGCAATGTCCGCCGGTCGATGGTCAACGCGAATAGTGCGCCTTGAGCGCGCGGCGGTCGATCTTGCCGGTTCCGAGCCGCGGCAGCGCGACGTCGGACAGGATGATCCGCGAAGGAATTTTGAACTTCGCCAGCCGGCCTTCAAGGAAGCCGAGCAATGCCTCGGCGGTCATCGCATCGCGCATGTGGACGATCGCCACCGGCACTTCGCCGAGGCGCTCGTCGGGCGCGGCGAACACCGCGACCTCGCTCACCGAGGGGCAGGCATAGCAAGCCGCCTCAACCTCCGCGGCGGAGATATTCTCGCCCCCGCGAATGATGATTTCCTTCTTGCGGTCGACGATGAACAGATAGCCGTCTTCGTCGAGATAGCCGACGTCGCCGGTGCGCACATAGCCATCGGCGGTGAACAGGTCGGCGGTCGCTTCGGGCGCATTCCAGTAACGGTCGATGTTCGCTGCCGCGCGGATCGCGATCTCGCCGGTCTCGCCCTGCGCCAAGTGGCGATCCTCGGCCCCGAGGATCGCCAGCTCGACATAGGGCGAGTGCGCGCGCCCGGTCGATCCCGGCTTGGCCGCATAATTGGCCCAGAAATTGTGGCAGCCGACGGCGTTGGTCTCGGTCAGGCCATAGCCGAGCGCCGGCTGGGCGCTGGGGAAAGCCTGCTGCAACCGTTCGACATGGCTCACCGGACGCGGCGCGCCGCCCGCGGCGATGTCGGTCAGCGACTTGAGATCATGCTTGTCCGCATCGGGGTGGGTCATCAGCTCGAGGCTCATCGTCGGCACCCCGACGAAATATGTGATCCGCTCGCGTTCGATCAGCTTGAGCGCTTCGCCCGCGTCCCATTTGTCCATCAACACCATGCAGCGCCCGACGACAAAGCTGTTGAGCATTACCGGGACTTCGCCGGTGACGTGGAACAACGGCACGCTGAGCAAGGTGCGCGGCTTGGTCGCCGGCGCACGGCCATCGCGGGTGAGCAGGCCGAGCAGGACCATCAGCCCGGTGGCGTAAGTGTACGCGCCCATCGCCACCGCGCGGTGGAGAGACAGCGCGCCCTTGGCGTCTCCGGTCGAGCCCGAGGTGAACAGGATCGTCGCCGGATCGTCCCCGGCGATCGTTGGCAAATCGGCGTCGCCCGCCTCGAGAAGAAGGGCGATCGCCTGTTCGACCGGCTGCTCGATCACCAGGGTGACGACTTCGCCGCCATACCCGCTGGCGTCGATGCGCCGCGTGCGCGGCGGATCGGCGATAACCAGCCGCGGGTCGGTCAACTCAAGCGCATGGGCGAGTTCATTCTTCTCCCACCAGCCGTTGAGTAGGGTCACGACCGCGCCCGCCTTGAGCGCCGCCATATAGACGATCAGCCACGACGCGCAGTTACGCATCGCGATGGCGACCCGCTCGCCCTTGGCGATCCCGCGCGCCACCAGCGCCCGCGCAAGCCGTTCCGAGATCCGGTCGAGGTCGGCGAAGGTCAGCCGCTCGGCCCCCGCGACGAGCGCCTCGAGGTCTGCATACATCGCGCAGAAAGTCCGCAGCAGGCCGGGCACGGTGTCGGGAAAATTGGTGACGATGACGCGGCCGGTGGCGTCGCGCCCGAGCGTGAGCATGCCACCGGGGCCGGTCAGCTCCTTGAGCACTTCGTCATATTGGCGATCGAGCTCGCTTGGCATGCGTGGTTCCTTTGCCCTTTGCGGCAGCGCATCTTATGAGGCGCTTGTCGATTAAGGGGGAAGTCCTTGCAAGCCAGTGATGTGTCGCGGTTCACCGCTTTTCCCGATCTCCATCTGTCGCCGGTCGCGCTGTCGCTCGGATCGTTCGACCTGCGCTGGTACAGCCTGGCTTACCTCGCGGGGATTTTCGTCGGCTATTGGTATCTGCTCAAACTGCTCGCGCAGCCGGGCGCGCCGTTCGCGCGCCGCCATGCCGACGACCTGGTCTTTTACGCGGCGCTGGGGATCATTCTCGGCGGCCGTCTGGGCTATGTCTTATTCTATAATCTGGGCGAATATCTCGCCCACCCGCTGGAGATTCTCAGACTGTGGGACGGCGGGATGTCGTTCCACGGCGGGGTCATCGGTACTTCGCTCGGGCTGTTCTATTTCGCGCGCAAGGAGAAATTATCGTGGCTGCGGGTTCATGATTATGTCGCTTGCGCGGTGCCCTTCGGGCTGTTCTTCGGACGCCTCGCCAATTTCGTGAACCAGGAGCTGTGGGGCGCGCAGACGCAGGTCCCGTGGGCGGTGCGGTTCGTCGAATATTCGCCATTCGGCGCGTTGCTCGGCCCGCCGCGCCACCCGAGCCAGCTGTATGAGGCGGTGCTCGAGGGACTGGTCCTGTTCGCGATTCTCGCTTTCCTGTTCTGGCGCACCAGCGCGCGGTACGAGCCGGGCAAGCTGGTCGGCGCCTTTCTGTTTTTCTACGGCGCGTTCCGCTTCGGGATCGAATTCATCCGCGAGCCCGACGGCCAGTTGGTCGCTTTCACCCGCGCGACCGGGCTGCACATGGGGCAGTGGCTGTCGGTCCCGATGATCCTTGGCGGCTTGTATCTGATGCTCACGGCCAAGCGCCGGCGCGAACGCGTCGAGCCGTTCGCGGGGACCGCCAGCGTTGCCTGATGGATTCGTTGGAGCGAGCACTGCGCGGCCGGATCGCGGCTGACGGAGCGATCACGGTCGAGGCCTTTATGGCTGCGTGCAATGCGCATTATTACGCGACTCGCGATCCGCT
>JBDSTQ010000045.1:0-12895 GCA_039928195.1 Sphingomicrobium sp. | reverse complement strand
GCGATTCAAAAGATGACCGACGCCGGCAAACTCGATGCCAAGGGCACGCTCGACCATGACGCGCTCAAGGCCGCGGGCCTCGCGCGCGGCGGCAAGGATGGCGTGCGCGTGCTCGGCAAGGGCGAACTCAAGACCAAGCTGGCGCTCAAGGTCGCGGGCATTTCCAAGGGCGCGCGAGAGACCATCGAAAAAGCCGGCGGGTCGGTCGAATTGATCGAGCGCAAGGTTCCGTCCGAACTCGCCGCCGCCAAGAAGGGCAAAGCGCGCGAGGCACGGATTGCCGACAAGGCGGCCAAGGTCGCAAAGTCGGCCAAGGCCTAACTATCGTCTTCGCGCTTCTCGCAATGATGCGGGTGCGGCCTATATGTGTGCCAGCGTTCAGAGGAATTGATACGAATGGCATCCGCAGCCAACAAAGTCGCGACCGGCATCTCCCTCGGGAATTTCGCCAAGGCGACTGAACTCAAAAAGCGCCTGTGGTTCACGCTCGGCGCGCTGATCCTGTTCCGCTTGCTGTCCTACGTGCCCGTGCCGGGCGTCAATCCGGCGGCGATGAGCGCTTTGTATCAAACCCAGAGCGGCGGCATCCTCGACGTCTTCAATACTTTTTCGGGCGGTGCGCTGGAACGCTTCAGCATCGTCGCGCTGGGCGTTATGCCGTACATCACCGCATCGATCGTCGTTCAGCTCGGCGGAACGCTCTACGGGCCGTGGCAGCAGCTGCGCAAGGAAGGCGAAACGGGGCGCAAGAAGCTTAATCAATATACCCGCTACCTGACCGTCGCGATCACCCTCGTGCAAGGGTATCTGGCCATTCGCGGGCTCGAATCGCAATCGCTCCGCCAGGGTATCGGCGCGGTCGTCCAGCCCGGCCTGCTGTTCGAAGTCGCTGGCACCGTCAGCCTGATCGGCGGCACTTTGTTCCTGATGTGGATCGGCGAGCAGATCACCAGCCGCGGCATCGGCAACGGGATTTCGCTGATCATCATGGCCGGGATCGTCGCTCGTCTGCCGAAGGGCATCGGCCAGCTGCTCGAAGGTGGCCGCACCGGATCGCTCAGCATGTTCGTGGTTCTCGGCGTGGTCGCGCTGACCATCGTGCTGGTGCTGGGCATCTGCTTCATGGAGCGCGCGCAGCGCCGGGTGCTGGTCCAATATCCCAAACGCCAAACCGCACGCGGGATGCAGCAGGAGCGCTCGCACCTGCCGATCAAGCTCAACACTGCCGGGGTGATCCCGCCGATCTTCGCCTCGTCATTGCTGCTGATGCCGCTGACCGTCTTGCAATGGGCGGGCAGCCGCGCCGGACCCGAAGGCGGCACCAGCGACTGGCTGATCACCGCCAGCACCTATCTGCAGCACGGCTCGGCCGCCTATCTGTTTCTGTACGGCCTGGGCATCGTGTTTTTCTGTTTCTTCTACACCTCGGTCCAGTTCAACAGCGAGGAGACGGCGGAGAATCTGAAGCGGCACGGCGGCTTCATCCCGGGAATTCGTCCGGGCAAGGCGACCGAAACCTATTTCGATTACCTCCTCAACCGCATCACCGTGATCGGCGCAGCCTATCTGGTGACGATCTGTCTGATCCCCGAAATCCTGATGTCGCAGGCGGGCCTGACGTTCGCGCTTGGCGGCACCAGTCTGCTGATCGTCGTCAATGTGACGATGGACACGGTGAGCCAGATCCAGAGCCATTTGATCGCGCATCAATATGGCGACCTCATCCGCAAGGCGAAGCTCAAGACGACGCCGCGCCGGCGGTAGAGCGTGCGATACGGGGGCTGCGCAGAATGCTGAACATCATTCTTCTGGGACCGCCGGGCGCGGGCAAGGGAACCCAGGCCGCGCGGCTCCAGGCGACGCGCGGAATGATCCAGCTGTCGACCGGCGACATGCTGCGCGAGGCGGTCGCCGCGGGCACGCCAGTCGGGCTCAGGGCCAAAGCGGTGATGGAGGCGGGCGAGCTGGTCAGCGACGCGATCGTCAGCGCCTTGATCGGCGAGCGGCTCGACGCGGCGGGCACGATGGGCATCATCTTCGACGGCTTCCCGCGCACCAAGCATCAGGCTGAAGCGCTCGACATCCTGCTGTCCGAGCGCGGTCGTCAGCTCGATCATGTGATCGAACTCGACGTTGATGAAGAGGCGCTCGTCCAGCGCATCATCGGTCGCTTTACCTGCGCGCGCTGCGGGGCGAGTTATCATGAGCAATTTAAACGCCCACGTGCGGACGGCGTGTGCGATGCGTGCGGCTCGACCGAATTCAAGCGCCGGCCCGACGATAATGAGCAGACCGTACGCACGCGCATGGCCGAATATCGCGCCAAGACGCAGCCGATCCTGCCCTTTTACGAGGCGCTGGGGCTGGTGCGGCAGGTCGACGGCATGGCCTCGGTCGAGGATGTCGCGGCGCAGATCGACACAATTCTAGGTCCCGTCAAAGGTTAGGCGCGCTCGAGCGTGACGAAGCGGAACGGCGGGCGCCCGTCTTCCGCGCCATGGTCCTCGCGTTCAGTCTCGCGCCAGTGCCCGCCGTCGCGCGGGTCAGGCAGCAACGTATCGCCGTCCACATCCGCCAGCACTTCGGTCAGCTCGACCCGCCCCGCGAGCGGCAGAAACAGCGCGAAAATCTCCGCCCCCCCGATCACCGAAATGCGCGCGCCCGCGGCAAGCGCCAGCGCGCCATCGATATCCTGCACAGTCTCCGCACCATGAGCGCTCCAGTTTGCATCGCGGGTGAGCACGATGTGGCGCCGCCCGGGCAGAAGTCCTGGCAGGCTGTCGAAGGTCTTGCGGCCCATCACCATCACGCTGCCCATGGTCAGCGCCTTGAACCGCTTGAGATCGGCGGGGAGGTGCCACGGCAAGGTGCCGTCGCGCCCGATCACGCCATTTTGCGCGCGGGCGACGAGAAGCGTGATCGGCGGCTGGTCCATCGGCGCAGCTTAGGCGGGCGTGCGCCGCGATGCCAAGCGCGCTATTGCGGCGGCATGACCGACACTCAATCGACGATGCTCGCTGCCGCCCGCGAAGTGCTTGGGCAAAAGGGCGTGGTGACCGACCCCGCCGACCTCGCGCCGTGGCTGAGCGACTGGCGCGGGCGGGTGCATGGTGCGGCGGCGGCAATGCTTGCGCCGTCCACCACCACGGAAGTCGCGGCAATCGTCGGGCTTGCGGCCGAACATGGCGTCCCGTTGGTCCCGCAGGGCGGCAACACCGGCATGGCGGCGGGCGCGACCCCGCCCGCCGACGGCTCGGCGCTGTTGCTCTCGCTCAGGCGGATGAACCGCATTCGTGCGATCAGCGCCGAGGATCGGCTGGCGATCGCCGAAGCCGGGGTGATCCTCGCCGAACTCCACGATCGCGCCGGAGCGATAGGCATGCGCTTCCCGCTGACATTGGGCGCGCGCGGAAGCTGCACCATCGGCGGGCTGACCTCGACCAACGCCGGGGGCACGCAGGTGCTCAAGTTCGGAACGATGCGCGCGCTCGTCGCGGGAGTCGAAGCGGTGCTTCCCGACGGCTCGGTTCACAACGGCCTGTCGGGGCTCAAGAAGGACAATCGCGGCTACAGCATCGATCAATTGCTGATCGGCGCCGAAGGCACGCTCGGGGTCATCACCGCGGCTGCGCTGCGGCTGGTTCCGGCGGTCGCCGCGCGGGCGGTCGCCTGGGCCGGCCTTGCCTCGCCCGACGATGCGCTGCGGCTGCTGCGCTTCCTTGAGGCGCGAACCAGCGCGGTCGAAGGGTTCGAGCTAGTCCCGCAGGACTCGCTCAAGCTGGTGCTTCGCCACGTCCCCGCAACGCGCGCGCCGCTCGGCGGCGATCATCCGTGGCATGTGCTGATCGAGGCGACGAGCGCCGAGGCCGACGCGGATATCGCCGGCGAACTTCAGGGCTGGCTTGGCGGGGCGCTCGGCGACGGCATCATCGCCGATGCCACGATAGCTGCCAACGACGCGCAGGCCGAAGCCTTGTGGAAAATCCGCGATTCGATCTCGGAGGCCGAGCGCGCCGAAGGCCAGACGCTCGCCCATGATCTTTCGGTCGCGGTCCCCGCCATGCCGCGCTTCATCGCCGACGCCAAGCAAGCGGTCGAAGCCGCTTTTCCCGGCGTCATCGCCTCAGCCTTCGGCCATCTCGGCGACGGCAACGTCCACTTCCACGTCCGCGCCGCAAGCCACGCCGCGCCCGGCTGGTACGAAGGCGAGGGCGCGGCGATTACGCGCATGGTCGACGATCTGGTCACCGCCGCGGGCGGATCGATCTCCGCCGAACATGGCATCGGCCAGTTAAAAGTCGCCGAACTCGCACGCCTCGCGCCGCCGGGGCGGATGCACGCGCTCCACGCGATCAAACACGCGCTCGATCCGCTCGGCATCATGAATCCGGGGAAGCTGCTCGGCTCGCGATAGCCCCAATGACCAGCCGGGCGACGAGCGGCGACGGCAGACGCATCAAGCGCGCGGTTGGCCAGCGAATTCGCGTGATCGCGCGCCCAAATTCTCCGAATGTGAGACCGTCGCAACTGTCTCGACGGAGGCGGTGGCGCGATAGGCAAGCGACAGCTGGGCATCGACGTCTTCGACCAGTGCGCTGATGTCGTCGACCGCGGACGACGCCTTGGTCGACGCGGTCCCGATGTCGGCGATCAGGATGTTCATCTTCTCGGCGCTCTCGGCCATCTCCATCACGACGCCGGCAATCGCGCGCGTTTCCGCTTCTTGCTCCGCCATGCTGTTACTGGCGAGCGCGCCGGTGCGCTTGGCCTCGGCATTTGAATCCGCGATCGACAACAAGGCGCTGCACGTCTGCGCGGCTGCCTCCAGCACTGCCGCGATTTTCCCGTCGATGTCTTGGGTCGCGCGCTTGGTTTGCGATGCAAGCGATTTGACCTCCTGCGCGACCACCGCAAAGCCGCGTCCGGCATTGCCCGCGCGCGCCGCTTCGATCGTCGCGTTGAGGGCGAGCAAATTTGTCTGGGCGGCGATCTTGCGGATCAGTCCGGTAACATCGGCGATCGCCGCGACATTGTTCGCCAGCAATTCGGCGATGGCGTTGGCCTCGACGGCTCGCGTCATCGCCCGTTCGGCACAGGCGCTAGCCTCGCCGACGATGTCGTTGGTTGCGACATTCTGCGCTGCCAGCTGCTCCACCTTGAGCGCGGTTTCGATCATCCGCGCGGTATGGTCGTTGGCGTTCGAGGTGACCCGGGCGGCCTTGATCGCATTGGCGCGCGTCGCCAGCGCCACCGATCCGATCTTCTCGCGAACGCGGTCGCTGTTTTGTGAGGCAATGCGAAGAATTTCGACGGTGTCGTCAAGCGTCTGGACAGAACTATTGTGGAATTTCTCGGAGCGCGATCCGCTCTCAACATCATGATCCAAGCTTCACCTCGTCCACTGCCTGCCTACACCTCCACTAACTCCACGGTAAACGTGTGGAAACCATGATGAATTACTCCATTATGGTGCAAGTTTTCACGAAAAGGTAACTCGCACTTTCGCATTTGACTGCCTAGGCGTCAGCTTTTGGAAGGGGAATTACGTTGCCAATACCTACTGAACAGGTCGGTTCGATGCCCCGATCTTCCCGGCTTCAGCGAGCGATCGAATCCTATGATCAAGGCGTGATTTCGCACGCTGATTTCGCCGCCGAGCAGCAGATCGCCTGCGCCGAGACGATCAAACTGCTGGAGGACACCGGTTCGTCGGTCATCAGCGACGGCGAACAACGCAAGTCGAGCTTCGCCACGTACGCGCTCGCCGAAACCTTGAACGGGAAGAATATGGCCGACAAGCTCGCGCCCGGCGGGCAAGATTTCGCCATCTTCGCCGACGGCCACCGCCGACAGCTGCCCAAACTGGTCGACGGACGCTTCAGGTACAAGACTTATGCCGGCGAATATGTTGCCAACGCCAGGAAGATCGCCAGCTTGCCGATCAAGCAGGCGGTGATCGCGCCGTCGATGCTGGCGCTGCTCTACCCCCTCGATGATGTCGTCGGCACTTACGATCGCGAGACGTTCGAGACCGATCTTGTCGAAGAATGCACCCGCGACATTCGCGGCGCGTTCGCTGCCGGGGCGGCGCGCGTGTCAATCGACTTCACCGAGGGCCGGCTGGCGCTGCGCCGCGACCCCGCCAATCCGTGAACCGGCCGCGGCATGCTCGGCCATTTCGTCGCCCTCAACAACCGCGTGCTAGCCAATTTCTCCGCGGCGGAGCGCGCCGACATCGGCGTCCACACCTGCCCTGGCGGCGATTGCGATTCGACCCACAGCGCCGACGTCGATTATGCCGACCTGCTTCCCAGCCTGTTTCGCATCAATGCCGGCTATTTCCTCATTCAGGCATCGAGCGAAGCCGACCGCGAGCGCACTTATAAGCTGATCGGCCAGCACATCCGGCGTGACGCCAATGGGGTGAAGCAGATTGCGTTCGTCGGAGTGATCGACCCGCTCAATCCGCGCGTCGAAATCGCCGAAGAAGTCCGCGACGCACTGTTGCTCGCAGCCAAGTATATCCCGGTCGATCAACTTGGCGCGACCGACGATTGCGGCTTTTCGCCGTTCAGCATCGACAGCAAACCCAAGCACGGCTCGCCCGATCGCGCCCGCGATATTGCGATCCGCAAGATCCGTGCGCGCGTCGAGGGCGCCAGGCTCGCCTCGCAAACCCTGGGCATTTGAAGTCACCGCAGCGCTGCTCGCCTAGCGCCGGCTCGCGAACCAGATGGTGTGACGCGGGCCCTTGCCGTTGGCGCGCGCGGCGAGCGCGACTTCATCGACCGCGAACCCGGCGTCGCTTAGGCGCCGGGTGAAATGGCGGTCGGGCGCGGCGGACCACACCGCGAGGATGCCGCCGGGCCGCAGCGCCGCCTTCGCTGCCGCCAGCCCGCGCGCTGAGTAGAGCCGGTCATTGGCATCGCGGGTTAGTCCATCGGGTCCATTGTCGACGTCGAGCAGGATCGCGTCATAGCGGCCGCCAGTGGCGATCACGCTCGCGACATCGCCGATTTCGAGCGTCACTCGCGGGTCGTCGAGGCAATCGCGCGTGAGCGCGGCCATTTCGCCTTTCGCCCACTCGATGATCTCGGGGACCAGCTCAACCACGGCCACTCGCGCCCTCGCGCAGAGCGCTCCAAGCGCCGCGCGCAGCGTGAACCCCATGCCGTAACCGCCGATCAGCAGCTGCGCGTCGCGCGTGCCGAGACGGTCGAGCGTCATCGTTGCCAGCGCTTCCTCCGACCCGCTCATGCGGCTGTTCATCAGTTCGTTGCGGTCGAGCACGATCATGAAGTCCGCGCCCCGCCGAAACAGCCGCATCTCCTCGCCCCCCCCGGGGACGCTCGCAGTGCCAAGCAATTCACGCGGGATCATTTCTTCTTGATCACCACATCGCCCGCCCTCGCGCCCGGGACCGCCGCATAAGCCTCCGTCAGCTCCGCGCTCCAGCCTGGGCCGGACACGATCCTGCCGTCGATTTTCGCCGGGCCGGCGACGCGGGCATAGCTCCAACTGGAGGAGATGAGGATGTCGCCGGTCGCCTTGAGCACGCCCCATGTGTCGCGCACGGTGGTCGCCTGGCCATAGACAGTGCCTTGATCGCCGAGCGAAAACAGCGTGTTGGGGTTGAAGTCGATGCCCATCTTTTCAAACGGAAAGGTGACGTTGGGGCCGTCGACCAGTGCCGCGGTCAGTTGCCCACGGCGCTGCTGGATTTGGACATCGCGGGCGGTTTCCTCGGCGATGATTGCCTTGCCGCCATAGCGTTGTCGGATCGCGGCGCCGGCGGCGTGGATGCCGAGCGAGCGCTGCAGCAGATCCGGCAGCGGCCGACCACTGATCGCCGCCTTCCGCCAATCCTTGCTCCCGGCCTCGTCGAGCAAAATCCCATAGGCCGGCCCGACGACATAGCCGAACGACCGAATCAGCGAGGGCCGCGCCGCACCCTCGTCGAGCCGCTTGACCGCGACCGCCGTGGCCGCCGGCCCGGCGCCGACGACGATGCCGGTATATTCGGCCAGCCCCTCGTTCGCGATCAGGCTGTTTTCAGCGGCTTCAGCCCCGGGAAATTTCGCCAGCCGCGCGGCGCGGTAGGCGAGAGCGTCGCGCACCGCCGCGCGGCGATGGCGGCTGGATAATGCGGCCTTGAGCGCGGCCATTTCGAGCCGCGCGTAAATCCGCCCATCCTTCGCATCGAGATGCCCGTTGTCGGCTTCCGCGCCCTTGAAGCCGAGATCGGGCTGAATGCGATGGAAGGATTCATGCGCGAACAGGATGCGCCGTTCGACCGCGTCCTTGGGCAACGGCAAAAGCATTTCGGCGTACCGCTGCCCACCCAGCGCGACCGAGGTGTTGGCGACAGCGACGTCCTTGGGCAAAACGCCGCTCCACGCGGACCCGTTGGGAACGAACGCAGGCAGCTTCGGATCGACCGTCGCGAACGCCTGACGCGTGGCCGGATCGACCAGCACCAGTGGGCCGCACAGCGACTTCCCCCATAACCGCACGCTGTCGCCGCAGTAAGTCGAAAATTCGGTCAACGCGGCGGCGGTATCTGCGTCCGCCACTGGCACCGCGCTCGATGCGTTCGCGCCGGCGATGATCGTCAGTCCAAGCAATGTTTGAATCACGCGCACCATCTCGTCCCCTTCGTCACAACATTGGCGCGCCCGGCTGGATTCGAACCAGCGACCTCAAGCTTAGAAGGCTCGTGCTCTATCCAGCTGAGCTACGGGCGCGCGCTACCTACGAAACTAACCGCAATTGACGCTGAGCGGAACCGCGCTAGCAAGCGCGCATGGGGGAGCGGACACCGCGCGCGATCGACGCCACTGCGCTCAAGGGGCGCGACTTCGAATATTTCGATTTTGTCATGGCCGCGTTCGTCGCGATCCTGCTCCTTTCCAACGTGCTCGGCGCGGGCAAGATCGCGAGCATCGACGTGCCTGGCCTCGGGCCGTGGCCGTTCGGCGCGGGCATCCTGTTTTTCCCGCTGTCCTACGTCCTCGGCGACATCCTCACCGAAGTGTATGGCTACGCCCGCGCGCGGCGCTGCATCTGGGCGGGGTTCGCCGGTTTGCTGTTCATGGCGATGATGAGCTGGGTCGTGGTCGCGCTCCCGCCCCACTCCAGCTGGACCGGACAGGCGGCGTATGAAAGCGTGTTCGGCCAGGTCCCGCGGATCGTCTTTGCCTCGATCTGCGCGTTCTGGGCGGGCGAGTTCGTCAACAGCTTCGTGCTCGCGCGGATGAAGATCTGGACCGAGGGGCGGATGCTGTGGACGCGGACGATCGGCTCTACCGTGGTCGGGCAGGGGCTCGACAGCCTAATCTTCTACCCACTCGCCTTTTTGGGTGTGTTCGAGACCGCGACGGTGCTCAAGCTGATGCTCACGCAGTGGGTGCTCAAGGTGACGTGGGAGGTTGTGCTGACGCCGGTGACCTACGCCGTGGTCGGCTGGCTCAAGGCCAAGGAGGGTGTCGACGTATTCGACCGCGATACCAATTTCACGCCGTTCCGGGCGGACGTCTAGTCGCCTCTTCGACGCCGCCACAACAAGAGCGCCGCCCAAATCGTGATACCGAACGCGAGAACCGACGTGGCAATGAAAATCGGCTCATGCAGCGGGCCGGAACCCTCGACCGCGACGCGGGTGACGTGCGCGGCAAAAATCAATCCGAACAGCAGTCCGGCGACGGCAATGAAGGCACGACTCCCGGTCAGGCCGCAACCTGTTCGATCAACCCCTCGAACAGCCGCCGCCCGTCGGTCGCGCCGTGCGCGGGCTCGAACGCACGCTCGGGATGGGGCATCAGGCCCAGCACATTGCCGGCGTCGTTGAGGATACCCGCGATGCGCCGCGCCGAACCATTGACCTCGTCGAGATAGCGCAACGCGACGCGGCCTTCGCCTTCCAGACGGTCAAGCGTTGCTTCATCGGCTTGATAATTGCCGTCATGGTGCGCGACCGGGAAGGCGATCTCCTCGCCCTGGTCATAGCCCGCGGTGAACAGGCTTTGGCTGGTCTCGACCTTCAATGGCACCGAGCGGCAGACGAAATTGAGCCCGGCGTTGCGCATCAGCGCGCCGGGTAGCAAGCCCGCTTCTGTGAGCACTTGAAAGCCGTTGCAGATGCCGATCACCGGCACTCCGCGCGCCGCCGCCACGGTCACCGCCGCCATGATAGGCGAGCGCGCCGCCATCGCGCCCGAGCGCAGATAGTCGCCGTAAGAAAATCCGCCGGGAATGCCGATGAACTCGGTCCCCGCGGGCAATTCGCTGTCGCGGTGCCAGACCATCGTCGGCTTGGCGCCGGTCACCGCCGCCAGCGCCACCGCGAGGTCGCGGTCACAATTGGAACCAGGGAAGACAATGACCGCGCTTCTCACGCGACCGTCTCGACGCGTTCGATGCGGAAATTCTCGATCACCGTGTTGGCAAGCAACTTGCGGCACATTGCCTCGATGTCGGCCTCGCTCGTCCCTTCGGCGAGGTCGAGCTCGATCAATTTGCCCGCGCGGACGTCGTTGACGCCGCTAAAGCCGAGCCCGTCGAGCGCATGATGGATCGCCTTGCCCTGCGGGTCGAGGACGCCGTTTTTCAAAGTGACGAACACGCGCGCTTTCATGTCGCTTCCTTTGCCGCGAGTGGATCGCCGGCCCTATGCCGCGCCGCCCGCGCGCGGGCAAGTTTTACGCTTCGTTTACCAAGTTGCGGGCATAATCGCGCCGATGGTTGGAATTGCGATCGTGATGTTTGTCACCCTGTTCGGCTGGGGCGCGAGCTATTTCGGGTGGAGCGACCCGGATGGCAAGGTTCAGCTCGCTCTCGCCACCAGCTTCGTTCTCGGCATCATCGGCGGGTATCGCGCCAAAGGCTGAGCGCGACCCACGGCCCTCTTGCACGGCAAAGCGGCGCGCCGTAGCGGCAGGCGCTGGAGGCCTTTCGCATGACCAGCCCGATTTCGACCCGCAAGCACGGCGATATACTCATCGTCCTCAGCAACAACCCGCCGGTGAATGCACTCGGCGCGGCGGTCCGCCAGGGGCTGGTCGCGGCAATCGCCGAGGCCGAGGCCGACGACGCGGTCAAAGCCGTGGTCATCGCGTGCGAGGGCCAGACCTTTTTCGCCGGCGCCGACATCACCGAATTCGGCAAGCCGCCGGTGATGCCGTGGCTGCCTGAAGTCGTCGACACAATCGAAAATTGTTCGAAGCCGGTGGTCGCTGCGATCCACGGGACGGCGCTCGGCGGCGGGCTCGAGGTTGCGCTCGGCTGCCATTATCGCGTCGCTGTGCCCGGCGCCAAGCTCGGCGTTCCCGAAGTCAAATTGGGGTTGTTGCCCGGCGCCGGCGGAACCCAGCGGCTGCCGCGCGTCGCGGGCGTCCCGCGCGCGCTCGAAATGTGCGCGACGGGGACGCCGATCAGCGCCAGGGATGCGGTCGATTGCGGTCTCGTCGACCGGCTGGTCGAGGGCGAATTGCTGCCTCACGCGGTCGCCTTCGCCGAGGAGGTGCGCGACATCCGTCCGCTGCCCAAATCGTCCGCGCGGCAGGACAAGGTCGCGTCGGTCGATCCCGCGATCTTCGCCGATTTCCGCACGGCCAATGCGCGCAAGATGCATGGCTTCGACGCGCCCGAATATAATGTCCGCGCGGTCGAGGCGGCGGTCGCCAAGCCCTTTGCCGAGGGCGTCATCGACGAACGCAAATTGTTCATGGAACTGATGAGCGGGGCGCAGGCCCGCGCGCAGCAATATTTCTTCTTTGCCGAGCGCAAGGCGGCCAAGATCGACGGCATTGGCGACGACGTCCGCCCGCGCGATATCAAGCGTGTCGGGGTGATCGGCGCCGGCACCATGGGCGGCGGCATCTCGATGAACTTCCTGTCCGCCGGGATCCCGGTGACGATCGTCGAAATGAGCCAGGAAGCGCTCGACCGCGGTACCGGGGTGATGCTGCGTAATTACCAGGCGAGCGCGGCCAAAGGAAAGATCAGCGACGAACAGGTCGGCCAGGCGATGGGCCTGCTCACTTCGACGCTCGACTTCGACGCGCTCGCCGAGTGCGACCTGATCATCGAGGCGGTGTTCGAGCAGATGGAGGTCAAGCGCGACATCTTCGCGCGCCTCGACAAAATCGCCAGGCCGGGCGCGATACTCGCCTCGAACACCTCGTATCTCAACGTCGACGAGATCGCCGCTTGCACGTCGCGGCCACAAGACGTGCTCGGGATGCACTTCTTCTCGCCCGCCAACATCATGAAGCTGCTCGAGGTTGTGCGTGGGGCCAAAACCGCGCCTGACGTTGTGCTGACCGCGATGCAGCTCGCCAAGCGGATCAAGAAGGTCGCGGTGGTCGCGGGCGTGTGCCACGGCTTCATCGGCAACCGCATGCTGATGCCGCGCCAGATCGAGGCGGGCAAATTGCTGCTCGAAGGCGCCAGCCCCGAGCAGATCGACAAGGTCCATGTCGCGTTCGGGATGCCGATGGGCCCGTTCCAGATGGCCGACCTCGCCGGGGTCGATATCGGCTGGCACCGCGACCCCGCCCGCATCGAAAATGTCCGCGACGCTCTGTGCGCGATCGAGCGCTGGGGCCAGAAAAAGGGCGCGGGCTTTTACGATTATGACGACAAGCGCCGGCCGTCGCCGTCGCCCGTGGTCGCTCAGATCATCGACGATTTCGCGCAAAAACAAGGCGTCGAACGGCGCGCCATCAGCGACCAGGAAATCGTCGAGCGGACACTTTACCCGATGGTCAATGAAGGTGCGAAAATCCTCGAAGAAGGCATGGCCCAGCGCGCCTCGGATATCGATGTCGTCTGGGTCTACGGCTACGGCTGGCCGGTCTACCGCGGCGGCCCGATGTTTTGGGCCGACACCGAGGGC
>JBDSTQ010000044.1:0-3519 GCA_039928195.1 Sphingomicrobium sp. | reverse complement strand
CCACATGGATTTGGTACGCGGTAAAACTGCGGTAAACCCGCCTGAATTCGGCCAGTTTAATCCTCTTGCGCGTTATTGTTAATGCCGGAAATGGCGTTTTTCTGCGAAAAATATTGCATACGCCTGCCTTGACATCGCAGGGGTCGCAAGTTCAATCCTTGCCACGCCCACCATTTTTCGCCCGATGCGCCTTCGCCGAAGCGACGACCATCGCGTTGCCATCTTCCGGCTCTGCAGCCAGTCAGCCACCCGATCACATCACGCGTCGCGGTTCATTCCTCGGCTTGTGCCTCAGCCGCGCGCACGGAGTCGCGGCCGAGCAGCTTGACGATCGCCGCGGCACAGCGTGCGCTATTATTTCGAGCGGTATAGTCGATCGCGTTGCGATGGGCGTTGCGCGCATAGAAATCGTAATTTCGCACGGCATGTTGAACCGCCCGCAGGATGGCCGCCGCTCCATTGGAGATGAACAGCGGCCCGACCCGCGAGGCCTCGATGATCCTTCCCGGCAGCGTGCCGAACGGAGCGGTGACGGGGATGCCGAGCGCCAGCGCCTCAACCAGCAGCCCCGAATCGCGCGCGTGATAGCGCTCGATATCGTAGGGCAGGACGACGAGGTCGCAACGCGCGATCTCGGCCGTGAGATCATCGACAAAGCCGATCATCTCGACCCCCTTAACGTCTGGTGAGGGCGTGTAATGACTGCTGTTCTGAAAGGTCACGTGGAAACCGCGGGCGACCAGCTGGGCGAGGAGCGCGTTCATCCCTCGCGCTTCCTTTTCCTCGCGCTGATGGCCGAAGAACCCGATCCGCTTGAGCGCCACACGAGGCGCCGGCAGCGGTTTGGCCTCGACGGGCTGGGGGAGCGTCACGAAGCGGCCGTTGGGGACGATCGGCATGAAGCGCTGGCGAATTTCCGGCTCGAAGCTGGCCAAGGTCAAGTTGAGCCCGGCGCCGCGCGCGCCGAGCAGCGCGTCGCGCCATAATTGCGCGGTGAGAGTGCGGGTTTCGACGCCTGGATCCCAGAATACGCAGCCGACCATCGGCACCTTGACCCGCAGCGCGGAGCAGGCGGCGATGTCCTGGGGGCGGATCAGTGGCCAGATCCACCCGTCGGCCGCGCGCAGTTTGCGCAGGTCCTTGGCGACGGTTACCGCTTCGCTGCGATACTGGACGATTTCGCCTGCAAAATCGTCATATTCCGAGGCGGTTACGTGGAGAAAGTCGCGAAACAGGCGGCTGATGCCGAAGCGTTCGAGCCCGTCGACGACCTCCTGCTCCATCTTGGCATATCCGTAGGCGTGAACATCATGTCCAGCCGCCGCCAATTGGCCCAATATCCGACGCGCATATTCGAGATGGTGGCCGGCGCGAAAGTTGAGGCCCGAGTCAAGATAGTTGATCTTCACGTCCGGGCGTGTTGGCCGCACAGGACGCGCAGCGCAAGCCGGAAGCGCGACGCGGCGCCCCGGGAAGCGGTTGCAACGCCCCAGTCGAGCTAATAAGAGCGCGACGTCCGAAATTCCTCCAACGGTGCGACCATCCCATGCCCAAGGCGCTGATCACCGGGATTACCGGTCAGGACGGATCGTATCTTGCGGAATTGCTGCTGGCCAAGGGCTATGAGGTGCACGGCATCAAGCGTCGCGCCTCCTCGTTCAACTCGCAGCGGATCGACCATATTTACGAAGATCCGCACGCGCTCGACCCGCAACTGTTCCTCCACTACGGCGACCTTACCGACAGTTCCAACCTCACCCGGATCATCGCCGAGGTCGCGCCCGACGAAGTCTATAACCTCGGCGCGCAGAGCCATGTCGCGGTCAGTTTCGAAGCGCCCGAATATACCGCCAACGTCGATGCCCTGGGCACGCTGCGCCTGCTCGAGGCGATCCGCTTCCTCGGCCTCGAGCGCAGCTGCCGCTTCTACCAGGCCTCGACTTCCGAGCTGTTCGGGCTGGTTCAGGAGACGCCGCAGCGCGAAACCACGCCGTTCTACCCGCGCTCGCCCTATGCGGTCGCAAAGCTTTACGCGCACTGGATCACGATCAATTACCGCGAGGCCTATGGGCTCTTCGCGTGCAACGGGATTCTGTTCAATCATGAAAGCCCGCGACGCGGCGAGACCTTTGTCACGCGCAAGATCACGCGCGGCCTCGCCAATGTCGCGCTCGGCCTCCAGTCCTGCATCTTCCTCGGTAATCTCGACGCGCTGCGCGACTGGGGTCACGCGCGGGATTATGTCGAAATGCAATGGCTGATGCTCCAGCAGGACCAGCCGCGCGACTATGTGATCGCCACCGGCCAGCAGCATGCGGTGCGCGACTTCGTCGTTTGGGCCGCCGAAGAATTGGGCGTGGTTCTGCGCTTCGAGGGCGAAGGCACCGCTGAAGTGGGGATTGTCGCGGCGCTCGACGGCGCGGTCGAGACCCGGCTCAACGTCGGGGACACCATCGTTCGGGTCGATCCGCGCTATTTCCGTCCGGCCGAGGTTGAATCGCTGCTTGGCGATCCAAGCGCCGCGCGCGAGCAGCTCGGCTGGCAGCCGAGGGTTACGGCGCGCGCAATGTGCGCGGAAATGATGGCCTCGGATCTCGACAGCGCGCGGCGCCACGCGCTGCTGCGTGCGCATGGCTATGCGTCAGCCGTGCCGCAGGAGAGTTAGGGCCACGATGCGCGTCTTTGTCGCCGGGCATCGCGGCATGGTCGGATCGGCCATCGCGCGCAAACTGGCCGAGCGCGGGGCAGAGGTGATCGCGCGCAGCCGCGACGATCTCGACCTGGTGGACGCGCCGCGGGTCGCGCAATTCCTCGACGACACGCGCCCCGATGCGGTGGTCTTGGCCGCCGCGAAGGTCGGTGGGATCGACGCCAATAATCGTTATCCGGCGGACTTCATCCACGCCAACCTCGCGATCCAGAACAGCGTCATCCACGGCGCCTTTGCAGCCGGCGTCCGCCGCCTGCTGTTTCTCGGCTCGTCGTGCATTTATCCACGCGACGCCGCGCAGCCGATGCGCGAGGAAGCCTTGCTGACCGGTCCGCTCGAACCGACCAACGAACCCTATGCCATCGCCAAGATTGCCGGAATCAAGCTGTGCGAAAGCTATAATCGGCAATATGGCACCGACTATCGCAGCGTGATGCCGACCAACCTTTATGGTCCCAACGACAATTTCCGCCCGCGAGAATCGCATGTCCTGCCGGCGCTGATCGCGCGATTTCATGAGGCGCGTGAAACCGGGGCGAAGGACGTCGTCGTATGGGGTTCCGGAACGCCGCGGCGCGAATTCCTCCACGTCGACGACATGGCCGACGCGGCGCTGTTCGTAATGGACCTGCCGAGCGCGGTCTGGCAGCAGGCCACGCGCCCGATGCTCAGCCATATCAATGTCGGCACCGGGCAAGACGTTTCGATTGCCGAGCTCGCCGGACTGGTGGCGCGGGTCACCGGCTTTAGCGGGGGCGTCAGCTTCGATCCGTCGCGTCCCGACGGAGCGCCGCGCAAGCTGCTCGACG
>JBDSTQ010000043.1:0-6738 GCA_039928195.1 Sphingomicrobium sp. | reverse complement strand
GTTTATACTGGGAATTTAACCGATGCAATCGCCGGCTTGGCAGAGCGTCCGCGGCTGTCGCGAATTGGGACAATCGCTCCGCGTATCGTTAATTTATTCTTGACTCTGAAACTGGTCGGGACAAGTTTCATTCACGACAGTTCAGTTAATGCAATGTAAATCAACGAGGAGTCGCCTAATGCTCATCAAGATCATCATCGGGACGCTTGCGATGTCGTCCGCATCCATGGCTGCCGCGCAATGGTCGCCGGGCATGGAAATCACAGGGCAGGAAGTCCAGGTTCAGACCAACGGCGTGGTCAACACCATTTCGTTCCAGCCCAACGGCGTGGCCCAGATCCGCTCGCCCTCGGGCGCGACAGTGGTCGATGCGACCTGGACCACCGATGCCGGCGAGCTTTGCCTGAAGACCACCAACACCTTTGATTGCTATCCCTATCGCGCGCCGTTCACCGCTCGCCAGCCGGTCGACCTCATCAGCAGCTGCGGGATCCGCTCGCGCTGGACCGCGCTGTCGACTGCCGTGTCGCCTGTTGAGCGCGGCTAGAGGTGACCAGCATGCGCCGAACCCTGGGTTTTGTAGTCGGGCTGAGCCTGGCTTCGGCCGCCCCGGCGGCGAGCTGGACTTTCTTTGCTCAATGCGGCGACGGCGGTCAGATGCGCGCTTATTCCTATGATACGGGGTCGGTCAGTGCGCGTCGCGGTAATGTCCTGGTCAAGGTCGCGGCCGATTACTCTCACGACTCCGGCAACCGCGCGCGTGATGGGCAGCTGATCTGGTCGCTCGACTGCGCCGGTCGCACCTATTTCGAGAAATCGCGGGTCGAATATCGCGCCAACCGAAGCGTCGTCGCCAAATACCGCTCGCCGACCATCGTCATGCCGATCATGGCCAACAGCGTCGCCGACAAGCTCGCCACCAAGGTCTGCGCCTAGCAT
The DNA here is from genome assembly GCA_039928195.1 of Sphingomicrobium sp. Taxonomy (GTDB): domain Bacteria; phylum Pseudomonadota; class Alphaproteobacteria; order Sphingomonadales; family Sphingomonadaceae; genus Sphingomicrobium. The sequence goes on along the minus strand of JBDSTQ010000043.1, from coordinate 5,799 downwards.
CGGCGGCGCGGCCGCGGTTCCCCCGCGCCTGAAAAAGCAAACGCCCGGATCGACTGGCGATCCGGGCGTCCTGCGTGACGATTGCTCGTCAGCCCCCTTATCCATGCCGCGCCAGAGCGTCCCCAGCCGTCCGGCAGCAGCGCCGGACTCACTGCCCAGGGGCGGCGTGTCCGGTGGCGCTGGACTATGACGGCGCGCGGAGCCTGTCACTCGGCTTTTAACTTTCGTTGGGTTTTTCACGCGCTGCTGTGGCGGCGCGGCCACATGCCCGGCGCGGTTGCCAGCCTCAAGCACTCCCCTTAAGCGCGGCGCGATGCGCTGGTCCAACGCCTTTCTGCCCGTCCTCAAGGAAAGCCCCGCCGACGCCCAGATCGTCAGCCACAAGCTGATGCTGCGCGCGGGCCTGGTGCGTCAGACCGCGGCGGGCATCTACGCCTGGCTGCCGCTTGGGTACCGGGTGCTCAAGAAGATCGAGCAGATCGTGCGCGAGGAGCAGGATCGCGCCGGGGCGCAGGAGCTACTGATGCCGACCCTGCAGTCGGCCGAGCTGTGGCGCACCAGCGGGCGCTACGACGCCTACGGCCCCGAGATGCTGCGCATCCGCGACCGCCACGACCGCGAGATGCTGTATGGCCCGACCAATGAGGAAATGATCACCGCGCTGTTCGCCGGCGACGTCAAAAGCTACCGCGAGCTGCCGCGCACGCTCTATCATATTCAGTGGAAATTCCGGGACGAGGTACGCCCGCGCTTCGGCGTCATGCGCGGCCGCGAGTTCCTGATGAAGGACGCTTACTCGTTCGACCTCGACGAGGCCGGCGCGCGGCAGAGCTATTACACGCAAATGCTTGCATATCTGCGCACCTTCCAGCGGATGGGCATTCAAGCGGTGCCGATGAAGGCCGCCAGTGGCCCCATTGGCGGCGACCTCAGCCACGAATTCATCGTGCTTGCCCCAACCGGCGAGAGCGAAGTCTTTTACGATGCGGCGTACGAACGCTTCGATTGGCATCAGAGCGACCTGAAATACGGCGACCAAGCCGGGCTTCAAGGTCTGTTCGACCGGGTCAACGCTACCTACGCCGCGACCGACGAAACCCATGACGAAGCGCGCTGGAGCGAAGTCGGCGAGGATCAGCGCCGCACCGGCCGGGGAATTGAAGTCGGACACATCTTCAATTTCGGCGAGCTTTACAGCCAGAAGATGGGCCTCAAGGTATCGGGTGCCGACGGATCAATGGTCGTGCCGCACATGGGCAGTTACGGAGTCGGCGTGTCGCGGCTGGTCGGCGCGATCATCGAGGCGAGCCACGACGAGGCGGGGATCGTGTGGCCCGAAGCGGTCGCCCCGTGGCGCGTCGGGCTAGTGACGATGCGCGGCGACGATGACGCGACCGTTAGCGCTGCCGACGATGTGTATGCCAAGCTAAAGGCGGCGGGCATCGAAACCCTCTACGACGACCGCGACGAGCGCGGCGGGGTCAAATTGGGTTCGATGGACCTGATCGGCCTGCCGTGGCAGCTGATCCTCGGCCCGCGCGGGGTCGCCGCCGGCACTGCCGAGTTGAAAGACCGCCGCACGGGCGAAAAGCAGGAGCTGTCGATCGAAAGCGCGCTGGCGAGGTTGATCGGATGATCCTCAACCGCGCCGAGCGCATGCTCGCCCGCCGCTATTTGCTACCGGGGAAAGGCGAGGGGTTCATCTTCCTCGTCGCTTCGATCAGCTTGCTCGCGGTCGCGCTCGGCGTCGCCGCATTGATCATCGTGATGAGCGTGATGAACGGGTTTCGCGCCGAGCTGTTCGACAAGATCGTCGGCTTGAACGGCCATGCTGTGATTCAGGGCAGCGGCGGCCAGCTGGCCGACTGGCGGCGGATCGTCGTCGCCGCGCAGAAAACGCCCGGCGTAACCTCGGCGCTGCCGTTGATTGAGCAGCCGCTGATGGCCTCGTCCAACGGGCGCGTCGAAGGCGTTCTGGTGCGCGGCATGCGCGCTGCCGACATCACCGGCAACCCGACCATCGCCGGCAATGTCGTCGCCGGCGATCTGCGCTCGGTTGCGCCGGGCAGCGGCCGCGTCGCGATCGGCTCGCGCCTCGCCCAGGCGCTCCAGGTCTATCCCGGCGGCCAGTTCAGCCTGATCAGCCCCGAAGGGCGCTCGACTGTGGTCGGCACCGTCCCACGGATCGTCTCCTACACCGTCGGCGCGATCTTCGAGGTCGGCATCTACGATTATGACAAGGCGTTCGTGGTGATGCCGATGGAGGATGCGCAGAACCTGCTGCTGCTCGGCGACAATGTCGGCATGGTCGAACTCCAGACCCGCGATCCTGACAAGGTCGAACAGATCCTCGCGCCGCTTCAGCCGGTCGTTCGCGGCAAGGGGATGATCGTCGACTGGCGGCAGATGAACTCGGCGCTGTTCCAGGCGCTCGAGATCGAGCGCGTCGCGATGTTCGTCGTCCTCTCGCTGATCGTCCTCGTTGCCGTGTTCAATATCCTTTCGTCACTGATCATGCTGGTCCGCGCCAAGACCCGCGACATCGCCATATTGCGCACGATGGGCGCGAGCCGTTCGGGCATGATGAAAGTGTTCGTCACCGTCGGCGTGACCATCGGATCGCTCGGCATTATCCTCGGCGTCATCCTCGGTGCAATCTTTCTCTTCTTCCGCCAGGGGGTGGTCAACGGCATTCAGGCACTGACCGGCGCCAATCTGTGGGACCCGACGGTGCGCGTGCTGACCGATCTGCCGTCGCGCACCGACCCCGTCGAGGTCACCGTGATCGTCGTCACCGCATTGTTCTTGTCGTTTCTCGCCACCCTTTATCCCGCGTACAAAGCCGCAGCGACCGATCCGGTGCAGGTGCTCCGCTATGAATGAGCCCGTGTTGCAGACCAGCGGATTGAAGCGCAGCTTCGTCCAGGGCGATGTCACCATCCACGTCCTCCGCGGCGTCGATCTGTCGATCGCACCGGGCGAAATCGTCGCGCTGGTCGGCCCGTCGGGTTCGGGCAAGTCGACCTTGCTTCAGGCGGTCGGGCTGCTCGAAGGCGGGTTTGAGGGTTCGATCCGCCTGCGCGGCGAGGAAGCCGCCGAGCTCGACGATGACGGGCGCACCCGGCTGCGCCGTGAATTGCTCGGCTTCGTTTATCAATTCCACCATCTGCTGCCCGAGTTCAGCGCGCGCGAGAACGTCATCCTGCCCCAGCTGGTCCGCGATAATGCGCCCGCCGCCGCGCTGCAGCGCGCAACCGACCTCCTCACCACGCTCGGCCTCGGCCAGCGGCTCGACCATCGCCCCGCCAAATTGTCGGGCGGCGAGCAGCAGCGTGTCGCGGTCGCCCGCGCGCTCGCCAACAAGCCGCCCTTGGTGCTCGCCGACGAACCCACCGGCAACCTTGATGAAGCCACCGCCGAAACCGTGCTCGCCGAATTTCTCGGGCTGGTTCGCGGCGAAGGTAGCGCGGCGCTGGTCGCAACCCATAATGAGCGGCTGGCGGCCAAGATGGACCGCATCGTCCGACTGCATGACGGAAGGTTGCAATGATTCACCTCGAAGAGCCACCGCCAGGCCGCCCGGTAAAGCGCCAGTTGAACATGACCATGATCGCGGTCATCGGCGGGCTTGTTTTGCTCGTCCTGATGTTCGCTTATTTCGCCGGCAACCGCGATCCCAATCAGGACAAGCTCAGCGACAGTCAGCTCAACGGCGGGTCCGCGACCGCTGCCGTTACTGGCGAAAAGAATTGCGCCAGCAAGGCGACCTACGACCTGATCAAGCGCGAATTGTTCCGCCGCGCCGCACAGCGCCGCGGAAGCGACGCCGCGGCCTATGACAAGCTTAGCGCTTACGCCGTCGCGCGGATGGAAAATCCGGTGATGGAGAGCGAAGATGCCGCGGCGCGCGCGGTCGAATGTTCAGGTACGCTCGCGCTCGATTTGCCCCCCGGCGTGGTCATCGACGGTGGCCGCCGCACGCTGATGTCGCAAATCGACTATGGCGTGCGCCCGGCCGCCGACGGCAGCGGCAATGCGGTCGTGGTGCGCAACGCCGATGCGCTGATCGCGCCGCTCGCGACGATTGCGCGCGCCAGCCAGGCGACTCCGCGTCCGGCGCCGGTACCCCCCGCCACCGACAGCCTCGGGCAGCCGGTGACCAATGGCCCGCCGCCGGCCCCGCCGCCGGTTGTCGCTCCACCGCCCCCGGCGCCGGCGCCCCAAGCAAGCGCCAACCCAAGCTTCAATTGCCGCAATGCGCGCACCCGCGGCGAAATTGCCGTGTGCGCCGCGCCCGGGCTCGCCAATCTCGACCGCCAGATGGCCGGGCAATTCAATCGCGCGATCGGCGAGGCCGACGGCAACCAGCGCTTCCAGCTGCTCCGCACTCGCGCGGAATTTCTCCAGTATCGCGACTCGTGCCGCAGCGATTCGTGCATCGCCGACGCTTATAATGGGCGGATTCGCGAGATCGCCGACATCATGGCCGGGCGCTGGCGCCAGCGCTAAGCTGGGGATAAATCGTCCGCGCCGCTTTCGCCGTGAGCGCGAGGGTCGCATAATCGCCGTCGTGACCGCGCCCTTCGTCCCGCTCCGAGTCTTGTCGTCTTTCACCATGCTCGAAGGAGCGATGGAGCCCAAGACGATTGCCGCGCGCGCCGCGCAGCTCGGCTTCCCGGCGATCGCGCTGACCGACCGCAACGGCCTTTACGGCGCGATGCCTTTTAGCGCCGCTTGCTTCGATCAGGGCGTGCAGCCGGTGATCGGCGCGACCTTGGCGGTCGCGCGCCCGCCCGAGATCGGCGGCGGCGGATGCGATTGGCTCGTGCTCCTGGCCAAGGACGAGCAAGGCTATGCCAATCTTTCCAAACTGGTCTCGGCAGCGCATCTTGAGCGCCCGTTGAGCGACCAACCCCACGTCGATTTCGCGTCGCTCGAGCCGCTTGGCGCGGGGTTGATCGCGCTCACCGCGGCCGCCGAAGGCGCGCTGACGCGGCTGCTCGGCGAAGGGCAAAGCGCCGCCGCCGACGCCTATGCCGACCGCCTCGAAGCGTTGTTCGGCGACCGTTTATATATCGAGCTCGCGCGCCGCGGCGATCCGCTCGAGGAAGCCGCCGAAGCCGCGTTGATCGACCTTGCTTATGCGCGCGGCCTGCCGCTCGTCGCGACCAATCCCGCGGCCTATTCCGATCCCAGCTTCCACGCCGCGCACGATGCCATGCTGTGCATCGCGCACTCGGCCTACGTCGAGGAGGCCGATCGCGTGACCTCGTCGAGTGAGGCATGGCTCAAGGACAGCGCGGCGATGGCCGAATTGTTCGCCGACGTCCCCGAAGCGCTCGCCAACACGATCGTCGTCGCCCGCCGCTGCGCGGTCGCCGCTCCGACCCGCAAGCCGATCCTGCCGCGGCTCAGCGACGACGAGGACGAGCAATTGCGCCGCGACGCCCGCGCGGGGTTGACGCAACGGCTCGCCAAACTGCGGTTCGGGCCGACCGGAGTTGAGGGCGAGTCCGACGCGTACCGCACCCGCCTCGAATATGAGCTCGAGGTCATCACCAGCATGGGGTTCGCGGGCTATTTCCTGATCGTCGCCGACTTCATCAAATGGGCCAAAGCCAATGATATCCCGGTCGGGCCGGGGCGCGGTTCGGGCGCCGGCTCGGTGGTCGCCTGGGCGCTGACCATCACCGACCTCGACCCGATCCCGCTCAGCCTGCTGTTCGAACGCTTCCTCAACCCCGAGCGAGTGTCGATGCCCGACTTCGACATCGATTTCTGCGAAACCCACCGCGACAA
>JBDSTQ010000042.1:0-6005 GCA_039928195.1 Sphingomicrobium sp. | reverse complement strand
CCGGCGCAAACGATCCTCGTCGCGACCGAGCCGCACATTATCCATCAGATGGAAAAAGCCGCGCCAGGCAAAAAATTCATCGGCGTCCCCGGCGGCGACGGCAACTGCAATTGCAACATGTGCCCGTACATGGCGCTCAACACGCTCGAGAAGCTGTACATCAGTCTGCGCGACCTTCAGCCGCGGATCGAATTGTCGCCCGAGATCATGGAGCGCGCGCGCGTGCCGCTCGAACGCATGCTCGAAATGGCCGGGCGCACGGTCGGGCAGGGCGACGTCGGCAAGCCGGTCATCGACCCGAAAATCAGCGGCGACTGATTTCGGCCTTGAGCGCCGCGGCTTCGGTCTTGCCCGCGACGGTCAGAAAAGGCGCGGCGTTGGCAAATGGCAGCGCGAAAGCTTCGCTGCATGCCTGAACGACATGCGCGAGCAAGGGTGTGAAGACGAAGCCCGATCGGGTCAGTTCGACGCTCCAGAAATCTTCCGCCCCCATCGCCTCTCGGCAGTCCTTGTCGCCTTTCCACCCGGCCATGATGACCGCTTTGAATGGCGGCCGCAAGGTGATCGCATCGTCGGACTCGCCGCCAAAATGTTCGCGTTTAACCGCCGCGTTGGTGAACCAGTCGAACAGTTCGATTTCGCTTCCGCTGGCGCGGTCGAACAGCCGCGGGGAGTCCGATGCGTCGGGGTGCGCGCCGCCGCAAAAACCGTCCCAATGCTGGTTCAACGCAAGCCATTTGCGCGTCACCATGCGCGGCTCGACCATTTCATTATGCTCGCCCTCGAACGCGCTTGAATCGAGCGACGAACGAATGCAGCCGAGCCAATTGTCGGCGCCGTTGACGAACGGTTGGTGCAAAATGGCGTTGATTCGCCGCACCGCGGGGCTGTCGCCGTCGAGCGCGAAACTCTCCACCGACACGCTCGGGAAATGCCCGCGCTGGTCGAGCGTCAGCCGGGTGTAGGCGAGCCCGTCCTTGGCCGCGCGCGTCCGCACGATGCGCACCCTGTTCAGCCGCGGCTGTTCGAACGCCAGGCTCCCGCACGGCGTCTCGTCCTCGCCCAGATTGAGCGGCACGCGGGTCAGCCGCACCGGCAGCTTGCGCTGGCCTTGCGACCAAATTCCCCCGAGCGCGTCCGGCCCGGCCTGGGTCAGCGCCCAGCGCGGCGCCTGGGCCTTTTCCGGCCAGCCCTCGCTGAACAGCAACGCGCCTTTGTCGTCTTTGATCAGTGGGATCGTGACCAACCTGGACAGATAAAAATAGGCGCCGAACGCCGCGCCCTGACGATCGTTGAAGCAAGCCCGCACCGGCTCTGCGCCGAGCGTTCCCTGCCACACGCCGGTCAGCGGCGCGGCTGGCGCGGCGTTCGCCACGGCGGGCCGTAACGACAGCGTCGCCGCCAACAGCAGGATCGTAATGCGCATGGCGGCTCCCCCCGGACCCGCCGGGTCTAAGAGCCGCCGTCGCGGCGTTCAATCGCGACGCGAATGCGCCTTAGCGCGCGCCGCTTTCCAACGCGCGCTCATCGGGGGCGCGGTCGCCCGTCGCGACGCTGCCCGCGGGGACTTCGACCGTCTTGCACACCTTGGGCGCCGAGCCGAGGCGCGAGCCGGTGGTCTCCTCTTCGACCACCCGGCGGCAAACGGTCTTCTTGACCATTTGCGGCTTGGCTGGCGCGGCTTCCTGGGCCGGTGCCTGGGGGGCGGTCTGGGCCAGCGCCGGGCCACTTGCCGCGCCGAAAATGGTGAGCGCGATCAACGCCTTGTGCATCGTTAACTCCTGTAAAAGATGTGCGCGCCATAACCATGTCCGGCGCGCGAGGCCAGCATTGTTCGACCGACGGAAGCGATCCGCTGAAAGTGAACCCGGGGGACGCGCGATGGCCTGGGTTCGATCGGAGGAAAAGGACGACAATGGCGAAGTGGCGGTACGCGAAATGGCTGTCGACGGTGGGCGCTGTGCTTGCCGTGCCGCTTGCCGCCGCGCCGCCACCGCAGCTGCCTTTGCCGCCCGACCCGCTCGCGGCGCGCGTGCTTGCGCTGCATAATGTCGAGCGCGCGCAGATGGGCTCGGCCCCGTTAGCCTGGGATCCGCAGCTCGCCGCCGATGCCGCGTCCTGGGCTCAGTATCTCGCCGCCGCCGGCCTGTTCATCCATTCGGACCGCAAGGCGCGCCGCGGCGTCGGGGAGAATCTGGCGATGGGTCGGCGCGGCTATTTCAGCGCGGCAACGCTGGTCGCCGGCTGGGTCGCGGAGAAACGCGATTTCATCCCCGGAACCTATCCCGCCAACAGCCGCAGCGGAAACTGGCTGCACACCGCGCATTACACGCAGATGATCTGGCCGGCATCGCAACGCATCGGCTGCGCGCTCGGCTCCGACCGCGGCACGGACGTGTTCGTCTGCCGTTACTCGCCCGCGGGCAATATCGACGGCCGCGCGCTGCCGGCGCCGCGCACGCCCTAACCCGGCGGCAGCGAACTCGCCGCGACATTGATCGTCGCGGTCTCGGGATGATGCTTGTCGAGATGGCGCTTGATGATACGCAAATTGCGCGTGTTCGAGCGGAAGAAAAAATCGGGGATCGCGCCGACCAGCGGGATTATCCCGAGCAGCCAGTCGACTCCGATATTGCCCGCCATCCGCGCGACCTGCCGCTTGGGCAGGCCCAGGTTGCGCGCCTCCCACGCCAGATAGGCGCCCATCGCCGCGGCGACGGTGCTGCCCAAAAACGGCACCGGGATCAGGTCGAATAAAGTGTCTAGCCCGACCTGGCGGCTGGTCCCCGGGATGACCACCAGCCGCTCGAGCACTTTCTCCATCGCATCGATGCGATGCCGCACCGCTTTGGGATCGCTGCCAAGCTGCGGAAATCGGGACTGCGGCTTGTCGGCCAATCTATTCTCCGCGTCCGGGGACCTGCTCGAGATCGGTGAGCGTGTGACGCGCGAAGCGGTTCCCGGCAAAACCGCGCAGCCGCGGCGACACCAGCGACCAGCGCACCGGCGCCGCGAGCGGAATGAACAGCATTGCCTCGTCGATCCGCTGTGCCGCCTGCTGCAGCAAGGCGTTGCGCTGCGCCGGCAGCTGCGCCGCGCGCGCGGCCTCGAGCAAAGCGTCAGCCTCGGCGTCGCACACGCGCGCGGCCTCGCAGCGGAAGCTGCGCAAGAACCAGGCGGGCGAAAAGGACGGCGCAACTTCGTCGATCAGGCGCAGATCGGCTGAGCCGGGGCTCGCCGCGCGTTCGACCTGGAAGCCGAGTACCCCCCAGTCGCGGGCGAGCAGCCTGACCAGAAAGTCCGCGCCTGGCCCGGGCGGCAGCCACAGCCGCAGGATCGGCTTGTCGCCAACCGGAAACTTGGCCGCGATGTCGGCTGCAAGCGCCGGGCGGCGCTGGTCGAGCGGGGTTGCGGTCCACGCCGGCGCGACCGGCGCGGCAATCCCCTCGAGCCCCGGCTGAAGCACCGTCGCGCGCGCCACCAGACCAGGTACTGCATAGGCCGCGACCAGCATGTCGCGGTCGATCGCCTCGCTCAGCAGGCGGCGGATCACGGGGTCATCGAGCACGTCTCCCTTACGCACCGGGGCCAGGCCGAACAGCCCCGCGGCGGGATCGAAGCGCAGCCGCCCACGCGGCAGATTGGCGCGCCGGGCCTCGGGCAAATCGGCAAAGGTACCGCCAAGCACGAGGTCGCTTTGTCCGGCGGCGAAAGCGCGCACCGCGTGGCCTGCGCTCGCGCCCGCGAGCAGCACGTCTTCGGTGCGTTCGGCCTCGTCTTCACCAACCAGCACATCGCGCTTGAGCAGCAGCGCGTCGCGCGTCGCGGGCTGTTCGGCGGCCAGCTTGAACGGGCCCGTCCCGGCACTTCCGCGAATGATCGCCAGCTGCGGCTGAGCGAGCAAGGCGAGGAGATTGGGGCGCGGCGCTTTCAAGCGGATTTCGATCACCCGGTCGGTCATCGCGACGACATCGTCGATCGCGCCCAATGCATCCTTGAGCGAATTGCGGCTGGCGGGAGCGAGCGCGCGTTTGATCAGCCGGGCGACCTGCTTGGCAGTGATCTTGCCGCCGCCCGCCCACTCGGCCGGACCGATCCGGAAGATATAGCTCATGCCGTCGTCGCTGACGTTCCAGCGCTCGGCGAGCCCGGCGACGATGTTGCCCGCGGCATCGAAGCGCACCAGCCCCTGCGCCATATTGGCGACGAGCACCGCGTCGCCCGGTGACAGCGGGCCAATTGCCGGATCGCGCAATTTTGGCGCGCCGCCGATCACCACCACCCGCGCCGACCCTTCGGGCGTGTCGCGGCAGCCCGCGGTCAGCGCGGTCAGGCCGAACAGCAGCAGCACGGCGTTGCGCCGAAGGAACGAGCGCGGCATCGCGACGGTTTAGCCACAACGCCTTATTCGGCAAGCGTCTGGATATATTCGCCTGACTGTTTTACTGGACTAAGGCAGTGGCGCGATTTCGCGCCGATGGAGTGAGGGTGGCCGAGAGCGACACGATCTGGAGCCGCGGCGGCGTTCCCATCGAGATGCTGCCCGATCCGTTCGCGCCCGCGGGGCCGGCGCCCGCGCCAGAGCCGCCACCGGTCGAGGCCTCGCCGCCGCCGCGCAAACGCTCGCGCTGGCGGCTTGCGCTGTACAGCCTGACCGCCGTCATCCTCGTCATCCTGGCCTGGCTGATCGTCACCGCGCCTTTGTCGCGCGCGCTCGAGCCGCTCGACGATCCGGCGTTGCTGTTCTTGTCCGATGATGGCCGTCCAATCGCCCGCCGCGGCGCGATCAAGGAAGCGCCGGTGGTCATTGCCAAGCTCAACCCGCAAACCCCGGCGGCGTTCGTGGCGATCGAGGACCGCCGTTTCTATCGCCATTGGGGAATCGATCCGCGCGGGATCGGACGCGCGATGGCCGCCAACGTCCGCGGCGGCGGGGTGCGCCAGGGCGGCAGCACGATCACCCAGCAGCTCGCCAAGACCAGCTTTCTCAACGGCGACCGCACGTTGAAGCGCAAGGCGCAGGAAGTGATCATCGCTTTCTGGCTCGAGGCCTGGCTGACCAAGGAAGAAATTCTCTCGCGCTATCTGTCGAGCGTTTATTTCGGTGATGGCGTCTATGGCTTGCGCGCCGCGTCGCACCATTATTTCGGGCGCGATCCCGAAAATCTGTCGCTCGGCCAGTCGGCGATGCTCGGCGGCCTGGTCCAGGCGCCGTCGCGCCTGGCACCGACGCGCAATCTTGCCGCCGCGCAAAAGCGCAGCCGCCTGGTGCTCCGCGCGATGGCCGATACCGGCGTGATCACCCAGGCGCGCGCGCGCGACGCGACGATGGCGCGGCCGGTCGGGTTGCGCTCGAAAGTGCCGACGGGAACCTATTTCGCCGACTGGGTCGCTCCCGCCGCGCAAAAGGCGTTCGAAGCCGACTTCGGCGAAGTCAAAGTCGCCACCACACTCGATCGCGATCTCCAGCGCATCGCCATCCGCGCGCTCGGCCGAGCGGCGATCGGCGATGCCCAGGCGGGGCTGGTGGCGATGCGCCCCGACGGGCGCGTGGTCGCGATGATCGGCGGCCGCAGCTACAAAAGCTCGCCGTTCAACCGCGTCACCCAGGCACGGCGTCAGCCGGGATCGGCGTTCAAATTGTTCGTCTATCTCGCCGCCTTGCGCGCCGGCTGGACCCCCGACAGCATGATCGACGATTCGCCGATCACCATCGACGGCTGGACCCCGCTCAACAGCGACCGCGTCTATCGCGGGCGGATTACCTTGCGTGAGGCGTTCGCGCGTTCGTCCAACGCGGCGACGGTGCGCCTGTCCGAAGTGGTCGGACGCGGCAATGTCATTCGCGCCGCGCGCGATCTTGGAATCACCACGCCGTTGCCCGACAAGCCCAGCCTCGCGCTCGGTACCGCGGGCATGAGCTTGACCGAGCTGACCGCCGCTTATGCCGCGATCGCCGGTGGTCGCTATCCCGTGGCGGCGCACGGCATCGCGCCGGACCCGGC